>NZ_JACSQB010000009.1 GCF_014836835.1 Clostridium faecium
ATGGTGACTCCTAGGGGAATCGAACCCCTGTTACCACCGTGAAAGGGTGGTGTCTTAACCGCTTGACCAAGGAGCCATATGTCATTTTGCTTTTGTTAGGTCGGAGCTTTTCGCACACCCGACAAGTAATATAATACCTAAAATTTTCTTCAATGTCAACAATTTTTCAAAAAAAATTTCAATTTTTATCATAAAAACTCATTTCATCTTGTAAACCTGCGTAAATCAATGATTTTAACAACATTTTTTTTGTAAAAAAATGAAGTAATTTAGTATTTATTATAAATTTTTAAATTAAATTTATGTATTTTTATACAATTTATATTTTATTATTATTTAAAAAATTTATATTTAATCTCATAGAAATTTTATAATTATGGATATTTTCTATAAGAGCTTAAAAAATCAAAAATATTTTATCATATAGAACTTTAGTGATTACTTGATGGTTTTATTAGTAATACTTATAATAAGTTTAATGTTATTTTTCTTTTTAGAAAGGAGACTTTATTTTGAAACATGACCTTATTATAGTCGGTGGTGGTGCCTCAGGAATTATGGCTGCTATTATGGCAAAAAACTTAGGAATAGATGTTGCTATATTAGAAGCTAATGATAGAATAGGTAAAAAAATTCTTACAACAGGCAATGGAAGATGTAATATAACCAACAAAAATATAAATCCTCTAAGATATCATAGTGAAAATAAGAATTTCTTTAATAAGGTGTTTGAAAACTTTACATTAGAAAACACTATAGATTTTTTTAATTCAATTGGTCTATATTTAGTTACTTTGGACAATGATAAAATGTATCCTATGTCTTTGCAGGCTTCTTCTGTGCTTGATATTTTTAGATTTGCTTTAGAAGAAAGAGAAATCCCTATTTATTTAAATCATAAGGTAAAGGAAATAATCTATAAAAATAAATTTACTATAACTTGTACTAATGAAGAAAAATTTAACTCTAATAAGCTTTTGCTTTGTACTGGAGGGAAAACTGCTCCTAAAACTGGTTCAGATGGTTCTGGCTTTAATTTAGCTAAAAAATTAGGACACAATATAATAAATCCTGTTCCAGCCCTTGTTCAGCTTAAATTAAATCATAATAAGTTAAAAGCGCTATCTGGCGTTAAATTTGATGGCAATGCACATATATATGTAGATAACAAATTAAGAAGAAGCGAATTTGGAGAAATACTATTCACAGATTATGGTATATCTGGTCCTCCTATTCTTCAGCTTAGTAGAATTGCTTCTTATAATTTGTCTAAAGAAAAAGATGTATCTTTAAAAATTGATATGATGAGCAATTTTTCAAAGGATGAACTAAAAGAATTTTTAGAAAACCATTTTGGTGTATATTCTTATAGACCTGTTCATGATGCACTTATAGGTATAATTAATAAAAAAGTTATTCCTATAATACTTAAAGAAGCTGGCATTGATAATATACATAAGCCTTGCTGGTCACTGGAATGGAGTGAAAAAGAATCACTGCTATCTTTATTAAAAGAATGGAAATTTAAAGTAAGTGGAACTAACTCCTTTGATAATGCACAAGTTACTGCTGGTGGAATAGATACACAAGAAGTAGATAATATTACTCTTCAATCAAAAATAGTTCCTAATTTATATTTTGCAGGAGAAATATTAGACGTTGATGGTGATTGCGGCGGTTTTAATCTTCAATGGGCATGGAGCTCTGCATCTGCTGTAATTAAAAATATTAAAATACACTAAATAAAAAAGCTAGTCATAAAACTAGCTTTTTTATTACTTATTTAAAGCTTCTAATAATTTTTCTAAATCTAATCCATGAACTTGTGCAGCTTCTTCTAAAGTTTCTGCTTGTGCTGATGGACATCCTACACATCCCATTCCAAAGTTCATTAATACATCTATAGACTCTGGATATTGTCTTACAACTTCACCTATTGTCATATCTTTAGTAATTTTCATAAATAACACCTCTTCCATTAATCTCTAGGTATCTCTCAATATTTGCTTTAATACCTTATTATTTATATTCTTATCCATATTGGATAATTTTATTATACAACATAATTTCTAAAAAAACTGTATCCTTTGTTACAATTTTTTTATTAAAAATATAAATTAATTTTCATAATAAAATAACCCCCCAATTAGGGTGCTATTTCATCATTTAAACAACATCTTTTTTTGCAAAGATTAAATTACTTATAATAACTAAAGCTACTATATGTATAATTGTTATAGTCAATGAAAATCCTAAAGTTCCTCCATCAAAAAATTTAGGTGCATTATTGCTTATTAATGGATTTGCATCATAAACTTCAAGATTTAAGTTTCCAAATATAATATATTTAGTCCACCAATGATTGCTTGATAACATCATTATTGGCATACTTAGTGAATTTGCTATAATAGCTGTACTTAGTGCTATTCCAATTCCTTTGAAAATTGCAGCTAAACTAAAAGCTAAAGTTAAATAAAATATATCTTTTGGTATTGAATATAAAACTTTTTTTATCAATATAAGCATAGTATATTCACTTGTTACTTTTGTACCAAAGAATGCCACCCCTAATACTGATGAAAAAGCAAATGCAAAAATATAACTAACTAATAAAAAGAATATTACTGCTATATATTTTGAAAATAATATAGAACTTCTATTCCATGGACGTATTAAAAGCTGCTTTATTGTTCCTTCTTTCCATTCATCAGTGAATATTTGTGCTCCTAATACCATTGTAAACATGCCTATAACAGAACTTGTCCACATCATAGACATTTGTATAAAGCTTATATAGTCCATGTTTATACCTTTACTAGGCCCTATAAATTTAAGTATAATTGCTGAACCTATAGCTACAACCGCCATAAATATATAAAAATAAGGGGCTGTTCTCCTTGCATTTACCTTCATAATTTCATTTCTAATTAACTGAATAAAACCCATATCTATTTTTCCTCCTTAGTCATACTTAAGAATACTTCTTCTAAGGATTGAGTAATCTGTTTTACTTCATAAATTTTCAATCCTCCATCAACCAATTTATTTATGATTAATGGAATCTCATCACGTCTCAAACTAATTACCATTTTATTTTTCTCTACTTTAATATTTCCAACAGAACTTACCAATTTTTTAGCTAAATCTATATTATCCACTTCAATTTCTACATCCAATTTTTCTTGTAGATTATTATTTTCATTTTTAATAGTGCGCTCCCCTATTAATTTTCCTTCTTGAATAACTATTATATTATCACAAATAAGCTCTACCTCTGATAATAAATGGCTTGAAATTATTATAGATATATTCTCTTTTTTTGCTAAGTATCTTAAATATTCACGAAGTTCATGTATTCCCTCTGGATCAAGCCCATTAGTTGGTTCGTCCAATATAAGAATTGATGGACTATGTAAAAGTGCCTGTGCTACACCTAATCTTTGCTTCATTCCTAAAGAATAAGTTTTTACTTTTTTATTTATAGCATGTTCTAATTTAACAAGTTTAACAACCTCATCTATTCTCTCTTGAGATACAGGAGTTTTGCTCATTCTTGCAAAATGAATTAAATTCTTCATACCACTCATATATTTATATAACTCAGGATTTTCAATAATTGCACCTACATGCTCTAAAGCTTTAATTTTATCTTTTTTAACATCGTATCCTTCAATGAAGATATCACCTTTATCTATTCCTATAAGTCCAACCATCATACGTATAGTTGTAGTCTTTCCTGAGCCGTTAGGTCCTAAAAATCCATAAATCTCTCCTCTATTAACAGAAAATGAAAGGTCTTTAATTATTTTTTTCTTTCCAAAGGATTTATAGACGTTTTTAACCTCAACTACCTTATCTGACATATTGTCTCACATCCATTTCTTTTATAATAAACACTTATTAGGTACCTAAAGACTGTACGATTTACATCCATATCCATTCTACAACTTTTATTTAATGTATACCATTAATGTAAAATTACAATATTATTAAATTACTTTAATGTGAATCTATATATTCTAAGAATAATTCATATAAAAATAGTCCTTAACCTAAGTTAAGAACTAACTTTTTATATCCTAATAAAATTTTAAATCTGTGAAAAACATTAAATAATTCACAATTTCTGTAGTAGCGAACACTGTTCGTCACTACAGAAATTATTTGTAACTTGTCAAAAATATGAGTTGTAATTTCTAAACAACTGCTGAAAAATATCCATAATTGTCCATTATAGATTATGAATTTTCAATTATAAAAAAAAGTTAATTGAGCTCTTTTTATAGTTCATCTACAAACATTGTTTGATCTCTTCTTGGACCTACAGATATTATTGATGCTTTAACGCCAGTAAACTCTTCTATTTTATTTAAGTATATTTTTGCATTTTCTGGAAGGTCTTCATAAGTTCTAACATCTTCAATACTTTCATCCCATCCATTAAATTCTTCATATATTGGTTCACATTTACCAAGATCTTCTAAGCTTGCTGGGAAATAATCTATAACTTTATCTTCAAATTTATATCCAACACAAACTTTTAATTTTTCAAGTCCTGCTAATGTATCTATTTTAGTTATAGCAAAGCTTGTAAGTCCTGAAACTCTTGCTGCTGTTTTTAATATTACAAGATCTAGCCATCCGCATCTTCTACTTCTTCCTGTAGTTGTTCCATACTCATGACCTTTTTCTCTTATCCAATCACCAACTTCATCATTTAATTCTGTTGGGAATGGTCCTTTACCAACTCTTGTAGTATATGCCTTAACTACACCAACTGCACTGTTTATCATTGTTGGTCCAATTCCTGTACCAACACATACTCCTCCAGAAATAGTATTTGATGAAGTTACATATGGATAAGAACCAAAATCTATATCAAGCAAAGTTCCTTGAGCTCCCTCAAATAAAACTTTTTTATTTGCTTTTATAGAATCAAATATTTTAACTGAAGTATCTTGCACATAAGGCTTTAATCTTTTTCCATACTCCAAGTATTTATCATATACTTCTTCTAAATTTAAAGCCTCCCCATTATAAAGGTTAGTTATTGCCTTATTTTTATTTGGTAGATACTCTTCTAACTTTCTTCTTAAAACTTCTGGATTTATAAGATCACAAACTCTTATTCCACTTCTATCAACTTTATCACTATAACAAGGTCCTATTCCTTTACGAGTAGTTCCTATGTCATTTTTTCCTCTAGATTCTTCTTTCAACTGGTCTAGCACCTTATGGTATGGCATTATAACTTGTGCTCTGTCACTTATCATTAATCTGTCTGGAGTTATGTTTTCTTCTAATCCTTCTAAATATTCTATTTCATTAAATAGAGCTTCTGGATCTACCACTACTCCGTTTGCAATTATATTTAATTTTTCTTTATATAATATTCCTGAAGGAATTAAATGAAGCTTATACTGCTTATCTCCTACCTCAACAGTATGACCTGCATTGTTCCCTCCTTGAAATCTAACAACTACATCTGCCTTTTCTGCAAGGTAGTCTGTAATTTTCCCCTTACCTTCATCTCCCCATTGAGCTCCTAAAACTACAAATGATGACATTTTGATTCCTCTCTTTCGTGAGTTTATTTTTATAATAATTTTTAATGTTTTTTGCAAGAATCCTATTAACTCTAGTGGGTTTATAATGTTAAAAAGCTACACGTCGGTCTTTAGTAGACACAACTAAGAAATATTATTTAAATTGTTCATTTATCTATACAAAATTTATATTATCAAAGTGATAATATAATGTCAATATAATTGCGAACCTTTTATTTATATCTTTAGTTAATATTCGTATTTTACTAAAATATTACGTATATTACAATCTACTCCTTAGAATTGCTTATAAAACTTTTGTATATGCTTAAATTATCCAAGCTCCATATACGTTCAGAAAAGCTTCCTACCTCAGTGTCTTTTAACGCCTTGTTCATATCATAAATTCTGGCATCAATTATATCTAAATGATGTAATAATTCAGCTTCAGGTATCATAGGCTTTTTAGGGCTTCCATATTCAGGCTCATAGTGATGTGTTAATACCATATGTTGCAAAAGCATCACTACTTCTTTATCAGCTTTTACTTCTACTCCTGCTTTTTCTATTAAATTGATACCTAATATAATATGCCCTAAAAGCTGTCCTTCTATTGTATATTGAGATACTATTCCTAAATTACTAGCACTCATTTCATATATTTTTGCAATATCATGAAGTATTATACCTGCATATAATAAATCTTTATTTAAATGAGTATATATTTCTAATAGTTTTTCACCTGCTTTTAACATTGTGGTAACATGATATAAAAGTCCACCTTTCACTGCATGGTGATTAGATTTTGCTGCAGGATAATGAAATAATTTATCTCCACAATTTTCTATAATTTTTTCTGTTATATTTCTAATATCTTCATTTTCTATTTTACAAATATAATCTAAAACAATTTCATACATATCTTCAGATTTATATGGTGCAGTAGGTACAAACTCTTCTATATTAATATTATCGCTATCATTTACTAATCTTATCCTATCTATTTTTAACTGAAGTTTCCCTCTATATTCATTTACTGTACCTCTAACTTTTACCAACATATTTTCACCAAATGCTGTTTCAAGTTCAGGTGAAACCTCCCAAAGTTTTGCATTTATTTCTCCTGTATTATCGGTTAAATTTACATCTAAATATTTGTTAGTAGTGCTATTATTAGTTAGTTTGCATTCTACAGATTTTATTAAATAATAATTTTCTATCTTATCGCTCTTTTGAAATTCGTTTATTTTTTTAATCATAAAATCTCCATTTCTCTTATATTCCATACTGTATATCTCCTTAAAATTAATCAATAATAATTATTTATACCTATCATTAATATTATAATATATTATATAGTCTTCTACATGAAAATATATTAGAATTATCATGTTAAAATTTTTTCTTAACTTATAAAATTACATATAAAAAAACATTTCATCCTTAGAAACTTATCTAAAAGATAAAATGTTTAAATTAATTATTTAATGAGTTTATATATTCCAAATATAATTGCTGCTATTATTAATGTGGTAAAAAGAACCTTCCAGCCACTTGTTGGAGCTTCTCCTTGTATTTCTCCTGTTTGACCATTTATATAATATTTATAAACTTTATTTTTAAATTTATAACTTGAAACCCATATAGGAAGTAATATATGTTTAAACTTAATATCTTTAAATGAAGTGTCTATATCTACATTTCTAACTTCATCAGCATCTATTTTATCAACTACATCTGAATATATTATATCATTTATCTGCTCTTTAGCGCTTTCAAATCCTTTAACATGACTTATGCCATAACATTCAGCATAAAAACCAGATAGAAACTCAGGGGTATAGTGAACTAATTCCTTTCCCCACTTTTGCTCTGTAAATTGTCTTGTATTCACAAAATATACTTCTGCTTTAAAAGGAGAATTAAACCCATATTTCCATGATTTTAATTTTGTTAATATAGGTAAATTTTCTGTGGTAAGTTCATATAACCCTGGAGCAAACACATCTGCAATCTGTCCTTCATTTACAAATAGGGCTACTTGTGACTCTCTAACTGTGAGCTTTGCACCCATTTTTATTTCTTTATTCATCACTGGAAATCGATATACTATAGTATCTAAATTGCTGTTTGTCCACTCTATTACCTCTATAAATTGACCCTTTAAAAAATTAAACAATCCCACAATAAATCCTCCTTTTAGCTGTATGTCTAGCTATTTTAAAATATAAGTTAAAAGTTTTAAATCTTTACAATCGATTTTATTTTATCATATGGCTTTTTTCTTATCTATATATGTAAAATAATTTTAAAAATTTCATTATATATTCTAAAAAGACCATAGGCAAATAACTAGCAATTCTAATATTGCTAGTTAAAAATAATATATTTATTTCTCAGGAAATTTTTTCAAATATTTTCTTCTTTATCAGTAGCTACTAATTCCAGTTCAGCATTTTTAACTAACCTTCTATTATCTTCATCTTTAAATTCTTCTAATATAATTGTAATAATATCAACTAATATCCAAATACCAAATCCACCTAAAGTTAAAAGCATAATAATAGCAGTTCCAGCCTTGCCTACATAAAACCTATGAACACCTAAAAAGCCCAATAAAATGCATAGTGCTAAAGTAACATACCAGCTTTTGCTGCTAACTTCTTCATATAAAATTTCACCACAATTTCTACATTTACTTAATTCTTCTTCATTATTGTAATTGCATTTTGAACATATCATAAAATTATCTCCTCTATACAAATTCCACTAATATAATTTATGATATGTTCATAATGTATATAACTGAAAATTTATTATTAAAACATCAAAATAATGTTATGATTTTTCAATATTATAAAATAAACAAATAGACCTAATTAAAGGTCTATTTGTTTATTTTAATTGTATTATGTTGTCACACTAAAATACACAAAGCATACTATCTATATTTTAATTTGTTAATATATAGATTTAATTAGAAAATAACTGAGTTTCATATGCTTTTAAATCTGAACTTCTAAATACTATACCTACTCCTATTTTCTTAAACTCTTTGTTTAATATATTTGCTCTATGACCAGGTGAATTCATCCATTGTTCAACTATATAACTAGCTGTAACGCTAGCTTTATCTCTACCTTGACTCATTTGAATGTTTTCACCAGAGGCTGTCCAATTTGTGTACCCATTGATTTTCATTAGGTTAGAAGGACTTCCTGAGATAGGTGAATTGTGATCAAAGAAATTATTCTCCAGCATTTCAACAGATTTAATTCTAGCTATTCCTCTTAATTTTTCTTCCATAACAAGTGGAGCTAGTCCCTGTTTTTCTCTCTCTACATTACATAATCTTAGAACTTCCTCTTCAACTGCATTTAAATATTCATAGTTACCTGATTTTTCATTATTATTAGTAGTTTCTGTTTTAGGTTTAGAATCTGTTTTTGAAGTTTGTTTAGGTGCTGTATTAGAAGCGTTTTTAGCAGTGCTTTTATTTGTATTTGCAGTTTCTTTTTTCTCTTGAGAAGATACTGGCTTATTATTAGATGTTGCTGGTTTGCTTTGATTTTGAGTCTTACTATTATCGGCTGTATAACTCTGTAATTCATTAATTGAATTTTTACCTTCTACTTGTTGGCTAGCTTGATTTTTATTATTATCTACTTTATTTGATTCAATCTTATTAACCTTTACTTGATTATTTAAAGCTTTATTATCAATGTCCTTTTTCTCATCATCTTTTATTTTACTTTCAACAACCTTTGATTCTTGTTGAACTTCAGATTTAGGAGATGTATCCGTATCACCTTTTGTACTACTACATCCACCTAATACAGTAGCTAATGCTATAAGCATTACCACTACATTACTTTTTCTTTTTAGCATAAAATTTATCCTCCTATGTGTGTTTATAAAGAAATTTAATGTTTGTTCTCTAGTATAATTGTATTTATCTTAAATTTCATTATTAAATCCTTTCCTATATACCCACATATAACCATAACAAATACATAAATTTGAACATAAACTAATTTTTAAAAACTTTTATATAAAAATACATACACTATAGGAGAAAAGGCATAACCCCTTGATTTTTCTTTGATGCATAATTGTTAAAACTCCTCTATTTATTAATGTTTATCTAATATTAATCTTAAATGGTATAAATTACTTATTCTTATTTTTTTATTAATTATTCATAAATTTATCTGTTTTTTGCGGTTTTTCAATTCAAGATTCAAAGTTGTAGACATTTTTAGCATTCTCTTTCACCTCTTGTGTCTGTAACAAAATTTAGAATAATGTCACTGGTTATTGCTTTAAACTATACTGAACACCAAGGAAACCCTTACAGCCTTCACTATTATCCCAAGAGATGAAAAAAACTAGCAACATAAAGTTGCTAGTAAAATTTTATAATTCCCTATATAACTACTCCCTATGAATTACATCTAATGAGCCAAATTTACTATATTGTCCAAGCCATGCTAACTTAACTGTACCAACAGGACCGTTCCTCTGTTTAGCAATTATACATTCAGCTACATTTTTATCTTCACTTTCTTTGTTATAATATTCATCTCTATATAAAAACATAACAAGGTCAGCATCCTGCTCAATAGAACCAGATTCTCTAAGGTCTGAAAGCATAGGTCTATGGTCAGCACGTTGCTCTGGAGCACGTGAAAGCTGAGATAATGCTATTACTGGACATTTCATTTCCTTTGCAATAGCTTTTATACTTCTAGATATTTCTGAAACTTCCTGTTGTCTGCTCTCTCCACCACTTCCGCTCATAAGCTGAAGATAGTCTATTAAGATCATATCTATTCCATGTTCCATTTTTAATCTTCTGCACTTAGATCTCATTTCCATTATAGATATACCTGCTGTATCATCTATGAATATTTTTGCATCCGCTAAAGGGCCAGAAGCTCTTGCAATATTTTCCCAATCCCTCTCATCAAGATCTCCTGTTCTCAGTTTAAGCATATCTACGTTTGCTTCAGCACATAAGAGTTTATAAGCAAGCTGCTCTTTACTCATTTCTAGAGAAAATATAGCAACACTTTTACCTGCTCTAAGTGCAGCATGCTGTGCTAAGTTTAGTGCAAAAGTAGTTTTTCCCATAGATGGTCTAGCTGCTATAAGAACCATATCACCACTTTGGAATCCTGATGTTTTCTCATCTAAATCTTTAAATCCAGAAGGTACTCCTGTGGTTTCTCCCTTATTATTATAAATTCTTTCTATTTCCTCGAAACCTCTTTCAAGAACAGCACTCATAGATTCAAAGTCACTTGTATTTTTCTTCTCAGATATGTTAAATACGTTTTTCTCTGCTAAATCTAAAACTGCCTCAACATTGTGCTGCCTATTATAACTTGTTTCTATAATTTCTGTTGCACTTCTAATGAGTCTTCTCAATATAGCTTTATCTTCTACAATTTTTATGTAAGAAGTAAGATTAGCAGTGGAAGGTACAGAGCTGCTTATTTCTGTAATATAAGATATTCCTCCTGCCTCATCTAACTTTTCTGTAGACCTTAAATGTTCTATTAAAGTTATCATATCTACTGGAATATCCTTTTGATATAACTCTTTTATAGCTTTAAATATAATTTTATGTGATTCCATATAAAAATCTTCAGCTTCTAAAGTTTCTGCAGCTTCCGCAATAGCTGCTTTATCAATAAGCATCGATCCTAAAACTGATTGTTCTGCTTCAACATTATGAGGCATACTTCTAAGAGGTGCGTTCACAACATCATCTCCTTAAACACTCTTATATTAATTATAACCCTGCTAACAAAAGTTATAGCAGGGTTATAACTAATTTTTTATTTAAATTATATTCTAATTCAGCCTAAAATACAATTTCTAGTAATTCTTCTATGGTAGATACAGCTATAACTTGTATATCTGAAAGGCCTAAAGGAACTTCATTTATATTATCTTTAGGAATAATAACTGTTTTAATACCTTTTCTTCTAGCTCCATATACCTTTTCAAAAATTCCCCCTACTGGTTTAACTTTTCCTCTAAGGGATATCTCTCCAGTAATGGCTATATCTTGTCTTAATGGCTTGTTTAATAAGGCACTTATAATACATACAGTTATAGCAGACCCAGCTGAAGGCCCGTCTATATTTCCTCCACCAACTATGTTTACATGTATATCATAATCTTTAATATCTTTATTAGTAATTTTTCTTATTACTGATGCTGCATTAAACACTGAGTCTTTTGCCATGCTTCCAGCAGTTTCATTAAATCTAACTACTCCTGCTCCTTTAGTTTTAGCTTCAAAAACTGAAGCTTCAATTTCTATAGTTGATCCTAAGTATCCAGCTACTCCTAAGCCATAAATTTGACCTATTTCTTTTTCTCCAGCAGTTAATATCTCCTCATAAGGTTTTAATCTGCTTATAGATACAACATCTTGAAGTGCTTTCATAGTTATAGTAGTTTTTGAGCTATTATCTCCATTATTATTGTATAGTATGTAGCCATAAACGTCAGCTAGTATATTTACAGCTTTTCTTCCTTCAATGGTATATCTGCTAATTTCGCTAGCTACACCCTCTTCAAGGTCAACATCAAGTTTATTAGCTGCATTTTTAATTATATTTTCTATATCCTTTGGTGATAAAGGTTCAAAATACACTTCAGTACATCTGGATCTTAAAGCTGGATTTATCTCCCTAGGCTCTCTTGTAGTAGCACCTATAAGTACAAAATCTGCTGGTGCACCATTATCAAATAAATATTTTATATACTTTGGAGTTTGTTCATCATCAGGATCATAATAAGAAGATGAAAATTCAACTCTTTTATCTTCTAATACTTTTAACAATTTATTTTGAAGAATACTGTCCAATTCTCCAATTTCATCAATAAATAATACTCCTCCATGAGCCTCTGTAACTAATCCTGGCTTTGGTTCTGGAATTCCTACTTCTGCTAAGTCTCTTTTACTTCCTTGATATATTGGATCATGAACTGATCCTAAAAGAGGATTTGCAATTTCTCTTGGATCCCATCTTAATGTTGTTCCATCCACTTCAACAAATTTAGCCTCTTTACTATAAGGAGTATGTTTTAATTTCTTAGCTTCTTCTAAAGCTAATCTTGCAGCAGTAGTTTTTCCTACTCCCGGTGGTCCATATAGTATAATGTGCTGAGGATATGGAGAAGCCATTTTTGATATTAATGACTTTATTGCTCTTTCCTGTCCTATAATTTCTGAAAAATTTTCAGGTCTTAACATAGACATTATATTTTTAGTAAGTTTTCTAGAATCTAAAATCTCAAGTTCTGCATACTTTTTAAGTGTTTTAGCATTTTCAGGTCCTTTTTGCTTCTTAATTATTGAAAGTCTTACTTCGTCTACATATTTGTCTTGCTTTTCTATTAAATATTGCTCAACATCTTTTTCTATTTTGTTTTGAATATACCTTTTAGCAACTATATCTGCTAATAATTTGCTTGTCTCTTCTAATACTTCTGATATATTACTGCTATTAGGAACAATATCTATTCCTTTTCCATTGCTTATAATTTTGTTTGCTGCATATAATCTTCTATTAACATCATGACTATCTATATGCTTTTGAAGTTTAAATTTAATTATCCTAGACTTTATAGTACCTTCTTCTATAACCTTATACATTAATTCGTATAAAACATCTACCTGCATATCAAGTGGTAATACCTTATCCTTCTCGTTACTGTACAGGTCATTAACTGACAATATATTCAAATTTAATCCGCCTTAGTAAGCATACCAAGCACTACACTTACCAAAGCGTTTCCTCCCTTCAGTTTATAAAATTACTACTGTTCACTAACAACAACCTTAATTTTAGTAGATACTTCAGGATATAATTTTACTTCTATTTCAAAAGCTCCCATAGTTTTTATTGTATCTGTTACTATTTTCTTTTTATCAATATCTACATTAAATTGTTTATTTAAGGCTGTGGCTATATCTTTGCTTGTTATAGCTCCAAATAATCTTCCATTTTCTCCAGATTTAGCCGTTATTTTAACTTCTTTATCTTTAAGTTCCGCTGCTAATTTTTGAGCTGCTTCTATTTCAGCTAATTTTTTCTTTCTTTCAGCTTCATTCTTTTTATTTAAAATATGCATATTAGCATCATTTGCCTCTTGAGCTAATTTTTTAGGGAATAAAAAATTTCTTGCATATCCATCTGATGCGTTTACTACATCCCCTTTTTTACCTACTCCCTTAACATCTTTTAATAATATAACTTTCATTATTTTTCACCTTCCCTTAAGTATTTATCTATAGCTTCTTTTAGCATTTCTTCAGCTTCATCTAAAGTTACAGATTTTATCCTAACACCAGCCATTGTCAAATGACCGCCACCACCTAAGGATTCTAGTATAACTTGCACATTTATATCTCCAAGAGACCTTGCACTAATGTATGCATCTAATCCCATTTTAACAATAACAAAGGATGCTTGGATACCTGTAATATTTAGCAGTTCATCCGCTGCCTGTGCAGTTAATACAGTATTTTCTATATCTGGTGGGCATTGTGCAATTGCTATTCCATTATTTATTTTAGCATTTTTCATTATCTCTGTTCTTAAAATATAATGATTTAAATCTTCACTAAAAATCTTCTTAACCTCAGTAGTATCAGCACCAAGCCTTCTTAAAAAAGCTGCTGCTTCAAAGGTTCTAACTCCAGTTTTAAAATGAAAATTTTTAGTATCTAAACAAATTCCTGCAAGTAATCCTACTGCTTCTACTGGCTTTAATGATGGCTTTTCAACCATATATTGCAAAATTTCTGTAACCAATTCAGAAGTTGAAGATGCATAAGTTTCTATATAGCTTAATAAAGTATTTTGAATATAATCTTTAGCTTTCCTATGATGGTCTATAATTACTAGTCTTTCAAAATTACTTACTATATCCATTGATAGTACATGACTTTCATTGTGAACGTCAACTAAAATTAATAAACTTTTATCATCTTTATAATCTAAACATTGTTCAACACTGACAAAAGTCTCTTTATAATCACCATCTTCTTCTAGTCTTATTAATAATTCTTTAATGGAGCTAGTTTGATTATCTAAAACAATATTACACTCTTTACCTATTGATTTTACAGTACTATATAGTCCTATAGCAGCTCCTATAGAATCTAAGTCTGGATTCTTATGTCCCATAATATATATATTGCTACTTTCATTTATAAGTTCAAGCAGTGCATGAGCTATTACTCTAGCCCTTACCTTAGTTCTCTTCTCTATCTCTTTGGTTTTTCCTCCATAAAAAGATAATTTTTCAAAACTTTTTACAACAGCTTGATCTCCGCCTCGTCCTAAAGCTAAGTCTTTTGCAGCTTCTGCAAACTCTAAATTTTGAGAAGGAGTACTTCCTCCTCTTCCAATACCCATACTTAATGTTACTGCTAATTTATTTCCAACATTTATTTCTCTAATAACATCTAAAATATCAAACTTTTTCTCTAACTCTTTTTGAATATATTTATCCTGTACCGTAAGCACATACTTATTGGATTGATATTTTTTAATCATGGCATTAAGGTTTTGACCATAACTATTTATTGCTCTTTCAATATCTGCCCTAAGTTGAGGTGCACTATCTTCTGCAGTATTTTTTACTACATCATCTAAATTATCTACTTCAATTAATATGACGCTTTCTTTATTGTCATTGATATCCTTTATTAATTTAACTTTTTCAGTTACCTCATAAAAATATAAAAGCAGTATTTTATCATCTTCTTTTTGAGAAATTTCAGTATCTACTACATTAACATAGATATCATAATAATTTTCTCCAATATTTACTTCAGTATAAGCACTTCTTTTCCCTTCTAAAATCTGCTTTATATTGAATTCCTTTACAATTTCTTTTATATTTTCTCCTATTATTTGCCTTCCATCAAGCTTTACAGAAATATTCTGATTATACCAAAGTATATTTCCTTTTCCACTTACCATTATTAATGGGAATGGAAGATTTGACAGGGTACTTGTAGTAGCTATATCCATTTTAGAGGATATATTTTCTATGAATTTTTTCCATTCATAATTTTTGACTTTAGAATTTTTCACATTGTATACAACTAATATCAAATAGAATACTAGTGAAATCAAGGCTATTTCATAATGTTCCAACCAAAGCAATAGTAATATAAATAAAGCTATTACAACCATATAAATTTTATTATTATTAGTGAAATAACTATAATTTTCTTCTTTAATTTTCATATAAAGCTCCTTTATTTTCTTAATATCCTATATGGATCTAGCTTTCTCAAATCTAGAATTACTTCTCCTATTCCTATTAAAACATATATATCAATTAATTTTAATAAAAAAGTAAATAATATTATAATAAAGGTTAAAGACTTAGAAAATTTCTTTTTATGAATTAAGTAGTAGCTAAATGTTGCTACACCGTTTATTATAAAGGCAAATGAAGCAAGTCCTGATATTGCCACAAATAAATAACTACTTCCTATTACTCCTTTAGACTTAAGAATAATTGATATGCAAACTAAAGCTATCAAAAGTGCTCCAAATAGATTAGTTATATAAAAATGTGTAAAAGAAAGGACCTTAACATTTTTTTCTTTTAATCTTTTTAAAATTATATTACTAATAATCATATTAATATAAGCAGAAACAAAATTATAACCAGCTATAGTTACAGGGATGACTCCTATAATAAAATCTTTAGTTAAAACCTTTTTCATTTGATCTATAATAACAAGTTTATCCTCAGAAACTCCCATATCTAAATAAGCTTTTTTAGTAAAGTCTAAAGATTCATTCATATATTGCGATGTAATTGCAAAGAATTCATTTAAGAAATCCATTACAGTTCTATTTTCAACTAACCATATTGTAAATAGTGCAGTTAATATAGTAGCTAAAATTCCTGATAGAACTAATGCTATTAAAGTAAAATAGGAGCTTCTTTCTGACTTTATACAGTATCCTAAAGTCAATCCTACAATAGCATAATTTAGTGCAGCTGTAATTGATGTTATAGGATTTAATAAAAAACAGGTTAAAATAATGCTAATTATAATACAACTAATAGTAGTGTTAAAATCCTGCCTTAAATAAAGTACAGTTATTGGTATTGGAAGAATTGCTGTTCCAACCATAGACAACATTGGAACATATGCTGTAATCACAATTAAAATAATTATAAATACAGACATAAGTGCTGCTTCCATTATAGATTTAGTGCTATATTTTTGATTTTTCATTCTTTCCTCCGCTAGTTTCTCTCTTTTAAGTGATTGTAAAGTTTGCTTAAATCTCTACCTTCTCTTTCTAAGCTATCTTCTTCAACTATTCCTAACTTTAATTTTCTTTTCATACTCTCATCTACTGCTAAATGAGAATATCCTAGCCTTTCTGCTAGCATATACAATATTATTATTGCACCTGAAATGCAATCTAAAATAGCATCTTGAGCTACATTACTACCTTTGCTCAGTAACTTAAAAAAATCTCCTATGATGCATAACAGCTCAGCTTTTAAGTTTTCAATAATTTTAACACTAGACATGATATTAAAATCTTCTTTTCTCATATCCCCAATCCTTTCCTAAGCTATAAATCTATTTTAGTTTTTTTTCAATATTTATGCAATAAGATATTGACATCAAGGGCATTTTATTATAATTTATAGGGTTAAATATATATTTTTGCAAATTAATTATTTATTGTATCGATTTACATATTATGGTTTATATTATACTATAAAATTCAAATTAAACCTATAATTCATTTTTTAAGATTTACTTAAAATTAAATTTACATACAATAAAAGCAGCTTCCTTTCGGTATCTGCCTTATCTTTCTCAATGTTTTATTTAAAAACATATTCATTAAGTATATTTTTAATCTCTGGCACATCTGAAATAATGTCATCTATAAGCCATTTGCCATCAATCCTTATGTAATCTTCATGATCGGCATAAATTACCCAATCCATATCACTAGAAGAAAAAAACTTTTCTCTGTTTATTCTTTCATATGGATTAACTATATCAGTATCTTTGTTGTTCACTTTTCCATAAGGATTAAACATATCAACATCTATTTCAAAATATGCTTCTTTAGAAGTATCTATTTCATATATTTTTTTTATTCCATGATTTATAAGTATGTTTCTTAAAATTTTAGGTGTGACCTTTTTATCTATAAAAAAATAATCACCAAACAATGAATCCTCTTCATTCCTGCGAAAATTTCTACGAGATTCTACTATAAGATTTTTTATTTCCTCAGCTTCCTCATCTTTTAAAACTCTTCTATAAAATAAAGGTTCTGAATATCTTAGTCTTTTTTCATTTAATGATATTATAAAACTTTTAAATTCCTCTTTTTCTTCTTCCACAGCTTTATACATTATTTCTTCTTTCCCATATGAATAAGATTTTATACAATAGCTGTTTATATCTATATATGCATTTTCACAAGAAGATACAATATACTTTTTTAATTCCTCTATTGTTTCAAAATCTTCTGGTATGCTTTTTTCAATTTCATTTAATATAAACTCTAATATTCCTTTTCTTGAATTTGAATTACTATATTCTTCAGCCTGATAAAAAGCAAATTCTTTTGTTTTATTGTATCTATATACATTTTTTTCTCCTAGTTCAAAACTTTCTTTTTCCCAAAATGCAATATTAAATATATAGTATCTTCTCACTTCGCTATGAAAATTTATTATAATATCCAACTTTTAATCACCTCAAAGTTAATAGGTAACAATATTTTCCATTGTTGCCTATGATTATATAATATATCTTTAATAATTAAAAGGGATAACTTTTATAATTGAGAATTGACTATGGCAATTGACAATTATTGTGAAAATTATTTTATTTTAAAATAATTTCTTTAATAGATTTTTTAACTAGCAATTATATTGCTAGTTTTTGCACCTCTTTAAAACTTCATTAATTGGCAATTCAAAGTTTTTCATGATTAATTCTCAATTTTTTGAAGCAGTTTATATAATTCTGTATAAAAACAAAAGCAGCTGCCTTTCGGTTGCTGCTTTACTTTATATACTATTCTGTTGTGAATGGTAATAAAGCTATGTTTCTAGCTCTCTTAATAGCTACAGTTAACATTCTTTGATGTTTAGCACAGTTTCCAGAAATTCTTCTTGGTAAGATTTTACCTCTTTCTGTAACGTACTTTCTTAATTTATTTATGTCTTTATAATCGATAGTTGTAGCTTTATCTATACAGAATGAGCAAACTTTTCTTTTAGCTCTTTTTCTGTTTCCGCCTTTTTTACGATCCATTGCCATTACGCTCTCCTCCTTACCTATTAAAATGGAATATCCTCGCCATCATCCATAGGAGTTATATCATTTGATACAAGATCATCCTGTGGAAATCCGCCGTGGTCATAATTGTTAGTTCTTGTATTCGCATCTGATGATTTATCTCCCCATTCAAGGAAATGAACTTCATCAGCAATAACTTCAGTTACATATCTTCTTGTACCGTCTTTAGCTTCATAAGAACGAGTTTCTATTCTGCCAGCTACACTTAAAAGTTTACCTTTGCTCATGTAATTAGCAGTGCTTTCAGCTTGTTTTCCCCAAACCACTACTGGAATGAAGTCAGCTTCTGGCTGTCCCTCTTTCTTAAATCTTCTATTAACAGCAATAGTAAAAGTGGTTACAGCTGTTCCTGTACCTGGAGTAAATTTTAACTCTGGGTCCTTTGTTAACCTTCCGATTAAAACAACTTTATTCATAAAAACACCACCTACTAGTTTTCTGGATTGATTATGATATGTCTTATAACTGTGTCAGTAATTCTGAATACTCTATCTAACTCTTTAGGTAAGTCAGCTTCTGATTTGAAGTTGATTAGAGTGTAGTGACCTTCGTTAACTTTTGCGATTTCGTAAGCAAGCTTTCTTTTACCCCAAACGTCAACATTTTCGATCTCTCCACCATTACTTTCTATTACACCTTTAAATTTTTCGATGTTAGCATTAACAGCTTCCTCGTCTAATGATGGGTGTAATATGAATATAGTTTCATATGCTCTCATTAGTTTCACCTCCTCCCCTCGGACTAACGGCTGTGCTATACACAGCAGGGATTACATCAATACATTTTACCATTCCAAAGTTAAAAAATCAAGTAAAATGTAAATAATAATTTAAAAAACATATTTTTTCACTAACAACTTTATATTACTAGTTCTTTCAAAAAGAAATTACTATGTAGCTTTAAAAATAATAATTTGTAATTTCTCAGTGACAGCTTAGAAATATCTATAATCGTAAATTAAATTAGTATTAGCACAACTCCAATAAATGTTAGCTATTTTCAAATATGAATCAAGTTTAAAAGTAATAAATCTATAACTAGTCTTCCACTTCTTTTATCACCTTTTTTATAGAGTTTTCAAACTTATTTCTAGGAAGCATAACTATTCTTTCACATCCTAGGCATTTTATCTTTATATCAGCGCCCATCCTTATAATTTGCCATCTTTTACTTCCACAAGGGTGAGTTTTTTTAGTTTCAACAATATCATTTATATCAAAATCTTTCATAAAATTATCATCCCTTTCATCTTCTCATTTAAAATATTTTTCCCATAAAACTATTTTAAAAATTCTTTTCTAATTTTATTATACTATACAAAATAGTAAAAAAATCAATACTATTATAATAAACTATAGTCTTTACGTCATTCTAACGGATTTCTAGTTCTATATATCTATAACTGTTTTGAAGAGTTATAAATCTAAGCTCTTGATTAAGTTTATTAATAATATTTATAGTCTTTTACATAAAGCACTTTAATTTATTAATAATTATAAAGTTATTAATATAAAATATAATTATAAACCATATTTTTACTTATTATAATTTTATAACAACTTAATGATTTAAATAAAGATGGTGGTATTATAAAAAAAAACTAAAAGATTCGAGGTTATATCTACACAAGGAACTTTAGAAAGTTACAAAATAATAGTTGATAAAGAAACTGGAATAAATTATTTATATGTTAGTAATAGTAGTTCTGGCGGATTGACGGTATTATTAGATTCTGAAGGAAAACCAATTATAACTAAAGAGGAATTTCCTTTATAAAAAAATTAAAACCACAATTTGAATTGTACAATTCAAATTATGGTTTTAAATATTTATCACAATGACTAAAACTTTTAATTCATTTAGAAAATATATTATTTAAGACAGAACCTCTATGTAAGAACTATCTTGCTTTTTAAAAGCACTTTTTATGCTGATTTTTTCTTCATCTATTAATTTTTTTACACTGCTAAATCCTTCTTCATCCACTCTTAGACTTATTCCACAACTTTTAGTTATATAAGAAGGTGTAGGCATCATTGTTACCTTTATTTTAGCTTCAATACATTCACTTTCAGCTTTCATAGCTTCATGAGTGTTGTTAAATACTAATATATAATGATTTTCCAATATCTAACCTCCTAAGTTTTATAGCTTTATTGTTCTGCTACTATTCATCATTTCTATAATAGCATACATATTTGTTATTTCTCCTACTTGAACTTTATCTTTTATTTTATAGAAATCTAAACAAAGTCCACAGCTATATACATTAACTCCTCTTTCTTTTAATTTATTAATACTTTCCAAAACTAAAGAGCCTTCAACTACTAATTTAACTCCACTATTTAAAAATATTAAATTATTAGGAATTACATCTGCCTCTGAAAGAGCAAATAAATAGCTTTTAATTAAAGCTTCACCCAGTTCTTCAGCACCATTTCCTAGTTTATCACTTGAAACAACAATTGTAAAATTCTCAACAGTTTTTAAAGTTTTGTCCTCTTTTGAATCCTCTACTTTTGCTTCACCCTTTGTAATAGTTATATGATATAAATTATCATTTTCTGACACACTAACTTTTAAATTTGCATTTTCTGCAAACTTAACAACATTATTTTTTGCAACTTCATTATCTACTATAGTAGTTGCAATCCCTTCTTCTATAGCATCAAAATATTTCTTAGTATTTATTACAGGCAGTGGACAATTAAGTCCTTTACAATCTATTACATGGTTCATTATAATTCCCCCTCTTTATTATAATCTATTTCCAATTTTAACGAATTTTATGTTAATATAAAACTTATAAAAGCTAAATTCATTATATCAAACAAAAGAACTAATGTAATATTTAAAATGTAAATAGATAAAATATTTTGATTATCTTTTTAAATAGTGATTTTTAGGAGGTCATAAAATGAAAGTTTATTTAGATAATGGTGCTACATCTTATCCAAAGCCACAAAGTGTATACAATGATATGTTTAACTATATGACTAAAATAGGTTCTAATGTAGGCAGAGGAGCTTCAAGTTCATCACTTATGGGAAATAAAATAATATACGAAGCAAGAAAAACATTAATAGAGTTTTTTAATTTTGATAAAATAGAAAATGTTATTTTCACGCCAAACATTACTTATTCACTTAATATGCTAATAAAAGGTTCTGTAAAAAAGGGATGGCATGTTATAACTTCTGTTATGGATCATAACAGTACTTTAAGAGCTTTACATACATTAAGTGAAAATAATATTATAGAGCTAGACATAGTAGGTGCTTCTAAAGAAGGATTTATAAATATTGAAGAATTAAAAAATAAAATTAAAAATAATACAAAATTAATTGTTTTGTCTCATGCCTCCAATATAGTAGGAAGCATCCAACCTCTAGAAGAAATCGGAAAACTTTGCAGAGAAAAAAATATTTACTTTATAGTAGATTCTGCACAAAGTGCAGGAGCTCTAGAAGTTGACTTTAAAAAATTGAATTGCAGTGCATTAGCTTTCACAGGACATAAAAGTTTATTAGGTCCTCAAGGCATTGGTGGATTTTTAATTGATGATGAATTCAATTCAGAATGTATTCCAATAATTGAAGGGGGAACAGGAAGTGTTTCCTCTAGTGTCATTCAGCCACAATTTATGCCAGATAAATTTGAAAGCGGTACTATGAATGCACCAGCAATTGCCGGACTTTTAGCAGGTATTAAATTTATAAACTCAGAAGGTATAAACACAATAAAAGAGCATGAAGAATATTTAACAGATAAATTTCTTACTGGTCTATTAAATATGAAGGACATAATAATATATGGTAATAAAAGTACAGAAAATAGAACCTCAACTATATCATTAAATTCCACTAAAATTGACAATAGTGAATTAGGCTTTACATTGGACTCTGAATATGGCATTATAACTCGAACTGGACTACATTGTGCTCCTTTAGCTCATGAAGCAGTAGGTTCTTATCCTAATGGTTCTATTCGCTTTAGTTTCGGATATTTCAATGATTTAAAAGATGTAAATTATACTTTAGATTGTATTAATAAAGTACTTTGTAGATAAACTATTTTAAATTTTAATGGATATTTGAATATAACTTAACAGTTTAATATATTCATTCACAACCTTTAAATTAATACACAATTAAAAAAGAAATTATTTTTTAATAACAATATTAAATTGCATAATAATTATATTAAGAATAAAAGGAGGCTGCGGCTTCCTTTTATTCTTATAAATGTGTATCAAATTATTATAAAAAAGCTAATATGAAATAGACTAAAATAATAATTCTCTATTTTTTTTCAATATAAATAAATAAAATATATATTAATTTCAAGTATATAACATTCCTATTTTGGTAATAATTTCAATAGGAGGGTTGTGTATGATAAACAAGGTAATATTTGATTCTTTATCGCATGATTGCATATATAATATACGTGAAACATTAATAGAAGAAATAATTCCAGTGATTAAATCAAATAGAGATATTGTAGTTTTATGTATAGGTACCGATAGATCAACTGGTGATAGTCTTGGTCCACTAGTAGGGGAAAAATTAAAATTTTTAGTAAGAAATAGAGTTCATATATATGGTAATTTAGAAAATCCAGTTCATGCTAAAAATATTGAAGAAACAATAAATAATATTAATATATTATTTCCCAATGCTTTTATCATAGCTGTAGATGCTTCCCTTGGCTCACTAGCTAATGTAGGTAAAGTAATTATTGAATCAAAACCCTTAAGTCCTGGGTCTGCACTTAATAAAGATTTGCCTAAAGTAGGGGATTTAAGTATAACTGGAATAGTGAATATATCTGGCTCCCTTGAATTTATGGTGCTACAAAACACAAGACTGTATGTAGTTATGAAATTAGCTGATGTTATATCTAGTGGTATATATCATTGCATAGTTAAAGCTATAGGTGGCAGAAGATTTTCTAGTATGAATGATAATAAAAATTTAGATGACAATTTGAAAAACATTGAATTGTAGTTAAATAAAGAGTATGATGCAGCAATATATACACTGTGTGAGATTTTCCCATATTCTTATAAGTGGGATATCAATAACACTTGACCATAGGTAACAAGTATGACAAATTACAATCAGTTATATTAATTGAAAAGTAATGTTATCATTTTTGTAAGGATATTTACTGAAATTATCAACGTAATTTCAGTATTATAACTAAATTGGTTCAACCTTTTGAGCATTGGTGAACTTATTCTAATAGGAATATTCACTCTGAAACTGCCACTTTAATAAAATAAGTGGTAGTAGTTCACTATTTACAAAATACTCCTAATATCCATATGCTCATACTCTTTTATTTATATAAAAAAATATTTATAAAATGTTTCATGTGAAACAATATAGAAAAAAGTTATTAGAATTTTTCTAGTAACTTTTTTCTATAATAAATTTATTTTTATAAATAATATTTAAAATGCAAAATCTACTATTAAATTTCAGTATTCATTGCTTGATGAAGTACTCTTTCTTCTTCTTCTGATAAATCATATCTTGAAATACCTTTATCTATAGGTTTTGCATATGTAGTACTTTCATTTCTTCCATAAATACTTGTTAATAATATACCGTTATTATTTGCATCTAAAAGTGCAATTGAATAACTTAAATCACTACCTATATTCTCAAAAGCTTTATATCTTATAATTGCTACTTTTTGAATACATGATTCTGTTAAGGCTTTAGTTTTATTACAAATTCTTATTACTTCATCATTTTTTTCTTTAATATCATCAATAGAATCAATAGAACTTAATAATAATTCTTCCAGATTTTTATTATTAACGCCTCTTGTTATTCTTCTATATTTTTTTTCAGCTCTATTTAGTGATATAAAAGCAATTAATAATAAAATAATTAACAATGCAACTAATGCTATTAGTCCTAGAGTAATATATAACTGATACTCACTGATAAAGTTTATAATTCTGTCCATTCTCTTCATCCTTCCTTAATTGTTTCATGTGAAACATTATAACTTTAACAAATCTAAAATCCGTTGTAAATCCTCTTCAGAATAATATTCTATTTCTATTTTACCTTTATTCTTATTTTTACAATTTAAACTCACCTTTGTATCAAAATAATTTTCTAACCTGTTTTCTAATTCTTTATAATAAGGATTTAAACTTTTGCTAGTTTTCTTTTTCTTTTCAATGGAATAATTTTTTATGTATTTTTCAGTTTGTCTTACATTTAATTCTTCATCTATAACCTTTTGTGAAATTTCATATTGAAGATTTTTATCTTCAACAGCTAGTATAGCTCTTCCATGACCTTCCGATATTACTCCTTCAATTATATATTGTTGAACTCTATTATCTAAATTTAATAATCTCATACAATTAGCAATAGCACTTCTAGATTTAGATAACTTTTTACTTATTTCTTCTTGTGTTAGCTTATATTCAGTTATCAATCTTTTATAAGCTAATGCTTCTTCAATAGGATTTAAATCTTCTCTAACTATATTTTCTATAAGTGATATTTCTACCACTTCTTTAGAGGATAATTCCATAACTATAGCAGGTATTTCTTTTAATCCTAAAGTTTTAGCAGCTCTCCATCTTCTTTCTCCAGCTACTATAACATAAGTATCCCCTTCACTTCTCAGTATAATAGGCTGTATTACTCCATGCTGCTTTATAGACTCAGAAAGTTCTAAAATTTTATCTGGATCGAAGTTTTTTCTTGGTTGTTCTTCATCAGCTCTTATAAGATTCATAGAAATGGTAGTAATATTTTTTTCATTAACAACTTCTTCTTCAACACTTTCTGGAATAAGAGCACTAAGCCCTTTTCCTAGAGCAGATTTTTTAGCCACTATTTATCACTCCTTTGCTTAGACAAAAATTCTTTTGTCAATTTTTCAAATGCTTCAGCACCTTTACACTTATCATCGTATAGCATTATTGGCAATCCAAAGCTTGGTGATTCAGCCAATCTAATATTTCTAGGTATTGGAGTATCATAAACTTTATCTCCAAAATATTTTTTAACTTCAGAAACTACTTCATTACTTAGCTTTGTCCTACTGTCATACATACTTAAAATAACGCCTTCTATTTGAAGTTTTTTATTTAAAGATTTTTTTACTAATTCAACAGTATTCATAAGCTGACTTAAGCCTTCCAATGCATAAAATTCGCATTGAATAGGAATTAATACACTATCACATGCAGCTAATGCATTAATAGTTAACAACCCTAGTGATGGTGGACAATCTATAAATATATAATCAAAATTATCTTCCAACTCTTTAATTTTTTTCTTTAAAATTGTCTCTCTATTAGGTTTATTAATCATTTCAACTTCTGCACCTGCTAAAGTTATTGTTGACGGCACTATATAAAAATTATCTACTAGTTCACATTTTTTAATTGTTTCATTTAGTGAAATATCAGTAGTTAATACGTCATAAATAGATAATTCTAATTTTCTTTTATCAAAACCCAATCCACTTGTTGTATTCCCTTGAGGGTCTATATCAATTGCTAATATTCTATTTCCATGCATTGCCAAGTAAGAACAAAGATTAATGTTAGTTGTAGTTTTGCCAACACCACCCTTTTGATTAAATACACATATAACTTTCATAGCTAATACCCCCATTCTAAAAGCCGCTATGTTATTTGACTTTATATATGTAATTATATATGTATCTAAAATACAATAAAAGGCTTATTTGAAATTTTTATATAAATTTCTTATACAATTTTTTATCTATAGCTGTTTCTCATGTAAAATTATTTAATAATAGCTTATTTTAAAAAAATTACAATGTTTTTGCTAAATTAGTTATTGTACAATTTCTAGTTTTGTCAAAAGAAAAATTATAAATAATAAAAAGAATGTTTCACATGAAACATTCTTTTTATTATTTTTTCTGTATAGTTATTGTCACTTGAATACTATCATCTAATTCTTTAGATCTATATTTTGCATCTATACCATATTTATCAAATACCTGCTTAATAGTATTAACATATATCTTAGCATTAAATATACCTTTTATTCTCTTCTTTCCATCAGCAGCTATTTCTTGTTGCGATAATTTTAATAATTCTCTATCTATTAACTGCTCAGTTTTGCTTACATTTAAACCTTTCTTTATTACTGTAGCTAATATTGATTTTTGAAGCTCTAAGTCTGGCAATTTAAGTAAAGCTCTAGCATGGCGTTCTGTTAATTTATTCTTTATGATTTCATCAATTAACTCTTTGTCCAATTTAAGTATTCTAAGCTTATTAGCAATTGTAGATTGTTTTTTGCCTATTATTTGAGCTAATTGATCTTGAGTATAAGAATGGTCTTGAATTAAATTATAATATGCAACTGCCTCTTCATAGAAATTTAAGTCTTCTCTTTGTAAGTTTTCTAAAAGAGCAATAGCTGCAGAATCTTCATCACTTATTTCAATTATTATTGCTGGTACTTCTGTTAACCCTATTTTTTTAGCAGCCCTTAATCTTCTTTCACCTGCTACCAACTCATATGTATTGTCACTATTTTTTCTCACTGATAATGGTTGTATAATTCCATATGCTTTAATAGATTGAGCTAGTTCTTCTATAGTCTCATCATTAAATACTTGCCTTGGTTGATATTTATTTGGTGAAATTAGTTCCGTAGAAATATAAGTTACATTTTTTTCCATAGTAAACCCATCCCTCTATTTATTTCCTCATATTTACAATTCTCTTTTTATTTTAAAAAACCTTTTTTTTGTCTGTATTTTTACAAATAAGTTTATACCATTTTTTTACATTATTTTAATGGATTTTTTGTTACCATACCTGCTTTTCGAGGATATTTTTTAGGAGTCTCCTTAATTTTCTTTATTACTACCAAATTATGGTTTAAATCACTGCCTTCTATTGTTACTTCTTCTATTCTTTCGACTTTTCCCCCTAAGATTTTTAAAGCATTTTTAGCATCATTCATCTCTTCTTCTATTGCTGGTCCTTTTAATGCTACAAAATATCCCCCTATTTTTACATATGGAAGGCAAAATTCACTTAAAACAGTAAGATTAGCTACTGCACGAGAAACTACTGCATCAAAACTTTCTCTACAGTTGTTCTCCTTTACAAAATCTTCTGCTCTTCCATGTACTGCTTCTATATTTTCAAGTTTTAATTCTTTTATAACTTCATTTAAAAAATTAATTCTCTTATTTAATGAATCTAAAAGAACTATTTCACATTCTGGATTCATAATTTTCATAGGTATACCAGGAAATCCTCCACCTGTACCTATATCTATTATTCTTTTAGAAGCTTTTAATTCATCTATTTTAAATACTTTTATAGAATCAATAAAATGTTTTTTTATTATTTCATCATCTTCTGTAATAGCTGTTAAATTTATCTTTTCATTCCACTCTTTAATCATATCTTTATAAATCATAAATTTGTTATATTTATCTTCATCAAAGCTTAATTTTTCATTGTTACTTGCTTCCTCTAATATATTGTAATATTCCACGATTATCCCTCCTATAGCTATTCAGTTTTATTCTCTTCTTGGCTCTTTAATCTATTTCTTTGTTCAAGATAAATCATTAAAACTGAAATATCTGCTGGTGATACTCCTGAAATTCTTGAAGCCTGACCTATATTTATAGGTTTTATTTTGTTTAATTTTTGCATTGCCTCAATTCTAAGTCCCTTAATTTCATCATAGTTTATATCTTCAGGTAAAAGCTTATTTTCAAATTTTTTAAATTGTGCTATTTGTTCAAGCTGTTTTTCTATATATCCTTCATATTTTGAAATTATATTTACTTGCTCTGTAACTTCACGTGAAAGCTCAGGTCTTTCAGGGTCCAATTCCTTAACTATATAATAATCAAGCTCTGAACGTTTTATTAACTCATATAAAGTTATAGGTTTTTTAAGTGGAGCTGATCCTTTAGTTTCTAAAAACTCTAATACTTCTCTTTTATTGGTAATTTGAAGGTTTTTTAATCTTTTAACTTCATTTTCAATTTGCTCTTTTTTTGTTATAAACTTATTATATCTCTCTTCCGTTACAAGTCCTACTTTATGACCAATTTCTGTAAGTCTTAAATCTGCATTATCTTGTCTTAGTAAAAGTCTATACTCAGAGCGAGAAGTCATCATTCTATAAGGCTCGTTAGTTCCTTTTGTCACTAAATCATCGATTAAAACTCCTATATATGCATCTGAACGTTTTAATATTAAAGGTTCTTCTCCTCTTATTTTCAAAACTGCATTAATACCTGCTATAATACCTTGGCCTGCTGCCTCTTCATATCCTGAACTTCCATTAACCTGACCTGCTGAGAAAAATCCATCCAATTCTTTAAATTCTAATGAAAGTTTTAATTGAGTAGGGTCTATGCAGTCATATTCTATAGCATAAGCTGTTCTCATCATTTCAACATTTTCAAGACCAGGAATAGTTTGAAGCATTTCTATTTGTACATCTTCTGGTAATGAACTACTCATACCTTGAACATACATCTCCTCTGTACTTTCTCCTTCAGGTTCAATAAAAATTTGATGCCTATCTTTATCTTGGAATCTCATAACTTTATCTTCAATAGATGGACAATATCTAGGCCCTGTACTATGAATTGAACCATTATATAGCGGAGATCTATGTATATTTTTCATTATCACTTCATGAGTTTTACTATTTGTATATGTTAAATAACAATCTACTTGCTCTCTTTCTATATTTTCGCTCATGAAAGAAAAAGGTATGACTTCTTTATCTCCCTTTTGTTTTTCCATTTTAGAAAAATCTATTGAACGTCTGTTAACTCTAGCAGGAGTTCCTGTTTTAAATCTTCTTAAAGAAATACCTAAATCTAATAAACATTTAGAAAGATGGTTTGATGGATAAAGACCACTTGGTCCTTCATTATAGCTTATATCTCCTACGATTATATTAGATTTTAGATATGTACCTGTTGTTAAAATTAATGCCTTACAAGTAAAATACGCTCCAAATTTTGTTAATATCCCTTTAACTTTATTATCTTCTACATCTATATTTATAACTTCAAGTTGTTTTAAGTATAAATTTTTCTCTTTTTCTATAACTCTTTTCATTCTTTCAGAATATCTCTTTTTATCAGCTTGAGCTCTTAAAGAATGAACTGCTGGTCCTTTAGAGGTATTTAACATTCTTGATTGAATATAGGTATGATCTATATTTACACCCATTTCTCCGCCTAAAGCATCGATTTCTTTAACTAAATGTCCTTTAGCTGTACCTCCAATATTAGGATTACATGGCATAAAAGCGACACTTTCTAAATTCATAGTACACATTAAAGTTTTGCATCCCATTCTCGCTGCAGCAAGTGCTGCTTCACAACCTGCATGACCAGCTCCAATTACTATAATGTCAAAATCTCCAGCTAAATATTTCATAAGGTCACCTACTTTCCTAAACAAAACTCTGAAAATATCTTATCAATTATGTTTTCCTCTAAAGTATTTCCTGTTATTTGACCTAAACTTGTCCAAGCATTCCTAATATCTATAGATGCTAAATCAATAGCAAATGTATTTTTTAGAGCATCAATAGCACTTTCAATACTTTCCTTAGCTCTAAACAATGCTTCTTTATGTCTAGTATTAGTTATTATTATATCATTTGCAGTTATTTTTCCTTTAAAGAAAAGTTCTTTTATACACTCTTTTATTTTTTCAATGTTTTCTCCAGTTTTTATTGAAACATTGAATATATAATCAGAATTTAAATCTATTAAATCTTCTTTATTTATTTTACCATCTAAATCAATTTTATTTAATAGTACAATATACTTTTTATCTTTTATATATTCTATAATTTCTTTATCCTCTTCTTCTATACCCCTGTTACTATCTAATATTAATATTATAAGGTCTGCTTCATTTATTTTTTCTTTAGATCTTTCAACACCTATTTTTTCTACTACGTCTTCTGTTTCTCTAATTCCAGCTGTATCAATTATTTTAATAGGCACTCCACCGATGTTTATATATTCTTCTATAACATCTCTAGTAGTTCCTGGAATATCTGTAACTATTGCTCTATTTTCTTTTATCAAGGCATTTAAAAGTGAGGATTTTCCCACATTAGGTTTTCCTACTATTACTGTATTTAAACCCTCTCTTAAAATTTTCCCTTCATCAGCTGTATTTAAAAGATTATTTATATTTAATAACACTTCATTTAATTTTAAAATAGCCATATCTGCAGTAACTTCTTCTAAATCATCTTCAGGATAATCTACAGTAGCTTCTATATGGGCAATAGTGGATAATAAATCTTTTCTTAATAAATCTATTTCCTTGGAAATTCCACCTTCACTTTGCATAAGGGCAGATTTCATACTAAGTTCAGTTTTAGCATTTATAATATCAACTATAGCTTCTGCTTGACTTAAATCTATTCTTCCATTCAAAAAAGCCCTTTTAGAAAATTCACCTGGTTCAGCCATTCTAGCTCCAGCTTTTAAAACTTCCTGCATAACTCTATTAGTTGCAATAACTCCACCATGGCAGTTGATTTCTACCACATCCTCTGCAGTAAAACTTCTAGGCCCTTTCATATAACTTACAATGACTTCATCTATATGATTTTCATCTTTATCCACAATATATCCGTATCTCATAGTATATGATTTCATATCATCTAATTTTCTTTTATTTTTTCCTTCAAAAATAGAATTTACTATTTTAAGAGATTTATCACCTGAAACCCTAATTATAGACACTCCGCCTTCTCCAACAGCAGTGGCAACAGCAGCTATTGTATCGAATTCTTTCATAATCTTATACCTCCTTTGTTTTTTTAATCTATCTTTAATACATACCTGTAATATTATCAAATTACTATTTTTATTCTATCCTAAAATAGAAATAAAATAAAATTATTATATATTAGAAAATACCACTAATACAAATGCCAAAATTTTCCTAAAACTTCCACATAAAAATATCTCATCACTTTTAAATAAAAAAACTATGAATTATAAATTCACATTTTATATTTTTCATAACACATTTTTTAATTGTCTGTTATCAATAGTCAATTAAATATTAGTGTAAAGTTCAAAATTTTTAAAATCCATTTATATAGATATATCGGCAAAATTTTTAAATTTTATACTATATAATAGGGATATTATACCTAAACTATAAGAACAATGCGAGATGAAATAGTTAACATTTACATACAAAAATTAAAAAGTTTTTAAAATAATATGATATAAATTATAATAAATATTCATTTCTTTTTCTTATAACTAAAAAGAAAGCCCTTAGGCTTTCTTTAACTCAATTACTACTCTTCTTTTAGGCTCTTCACCTTCACTATAAGTCTTTACATTCGGATCATTTTGAAGAGCTGAATGTATTACTCTTCTTTCATATGGGTTCATAGGCTCAAGTTTTAGCGTTTTTCCGCTTAATTTTACTTTATTAGCCATTTTTGAAGCAAGTCTTTTTAGAGTTTCCTGTCTATTATATCTGTAGTTTTCAGTATCAAGTATCACTCTCTTATATTCTTCATCATGGTCTTTATTTACAACTAAGCTAACTAAGTATTGAAGAGAGTCTAGAGTTTCCCCTCTATAACCTATTAAAATTCCCATGTTAGGTCCAATTAAGTTAATTCTAATCTCATCGTTTTCTTCTTTTACTCTAATTTCAGCTTTCATATCCATTGAATCTAAAATTTCTCTTAAAAAATTTTTAGCTTCATAAATACGATCTCTTTTAATAGTTACTCTAACTCTTGCAGGTTTAACTCCTATTATATTTAAGAAACCTTTGCTACCTTCATCTAATACTTCTATTGTTACTTTATCTTCTGTCAACTTTAGTTCCTTGAGTGCATTTTTAATAGCATCATCTGTGGTTTTCCCCGTCATCTCAATACATTTCATTCCCTATGACACCGCCTTTCTAAATTTAATAGGCTATATAATTAACTACTTCCTAGTTCTAAACTTATTGAACAACCTTTTTCTTATCTTTTGGTCTTAATGCTAAAGTTTGTACTAACTGAATTAAATTATTTACTACCCAATATAAAACTAATGCTGCTTGGAACTTCAAACTCATAAACCCAAAAAATATTGCCATACCAATATTCATTGAAGAAGTTTTCTTTGCAACTTCACTATCTCCATCTGGTTGCATAAATTTAGATGATAAATATGTAGTTATAGTTGATAATATAGGTAATATATAATATGGATCTGGTTTGCTTAAATTTGGAACCCATAAAAATGATGCTCCTTGATAATCTAAAGTACTAAATACATAAAATAACGCAATTAATATAGGGAATTGAATAAGCATAGGTAAACATCCACCCATTGGGCTTACCCCTTCTTCCTTATATAACTTCATAAGTTCTTGCTGAGCTCTTTGAGGATCATTTTTGTATTTATCCTGCAACGCCTTAGCTTTTGGTTGTATCTCACTCATTTTTACTGATGCCTTAGTTTGTTTAATACTAAGCGGCAGTAAAAGTATTCTAATTACAATAGTAAATAATATAATAGTTAAACCAACAGATATATTTTTGTTTGGTATACCTGCCGAAATTATATCATATAGGAAATAAAAGAATTTTCCTAAAATTCCACCTAGCCACTCTTTCAAAATAGAACCCTCCTATTATTAGTTTAGTTATTTAACTGGGTCATATCCACCCTCACGAAAAGGATGACATCGTAATATTCTCTTTATCGCCATATATCCACCTTTTAAAGCCCCATATTTTTCTATAGCCTCTATAGCATATTGAGAACAAGTAGGCGTATAAATACAACAAGGTTTTTTTAAAGGAGATATGTATTTTCTATAAAAATTAATTAGATTTATTAATATTTTTTTCAACATTATATAAACCACTTTTTCTAAACAAATCTTTTACAGCATTTTCAATATCCTTATAATTTTTATCTTTTGAAGCAGCTCTAGCGACAAAAACAAAATCATAACCCTGTTTTAAATTATCTTTATTCAATCTATAACTTTCGCTTATAAGTCTTTTTACTCTACTTCTAATTACACTCTTACCTACTTTTTTACTAACCGAAATTCCTATCCTATTAATATTATTATTTTTGTAGTTTTTAAAAACATATAATACTAACAATGAGTTTGAGTAAGACTTTCCTCTTCTATACACTAACCTAAATTCAGGATTCTTTCGTATTCTATCTAACTTCATTATAAACTGCTCCTTTTTTTCCTGCAATTGCAGAAAAAGGCCACATTAGCGGCCCTTATGCTGTCAATCTTTTTCTTCCTTTAAGTCTTCTTCTTTGTAAAACGTTTCTTCCAGACTTAGTTTTCATTCTTTTTCTAAATCCATGTTCTTTTTTTCTTTGTCTTTTTTTAGGTTGGTATGTCATGAACATGCTAGTGCACCCCCTTTTTTCAATTAAATAATTTATAGCAATTATAGTATCACTATTTTATGGTTTTACTATTAGATTATATATTTACAACCTTCTAATGTCAAGATAACTGTAATCACAAAAATATGAGTTTCTTCTACTTAATTGTTGATATTTTTTATTATATAATTTACTTTTTGTGGATAACTTCTTGAATACAATATTATATTTTGATATCATGTAATAAGACCTGTTAATAACTTCTGGATATTAAAAGTTATACACAGGTTGTTGATAACTTTGTGCATAACTTGTTTCTTTTTTAAAAAATATTACTATTTATTATTATATTTTTGACTTTTTATCTTATTTTATACAATTTTAATACTGTGAATAGTTATTTTACTAACATTGTTGATAACTTTTCATACTTTTTATTTTGCACTAAGTTATTAACATGTGAATAACTTTATCTAAAATTGTCAACAACTTTAAATAATAATATTCAGTTGTTTATAAAGTTGTTTATTTTTTGTGAAAAACATTTTTTTCATTCATTATATAAATATAAAAATAAATTCATTAGACTGGAGGATAGGAATAGGAGATGAACACCCAAGTGAAAGAATTATGGGAAAAAACCTTAAACACTCTCAAAGGGGAACTCACCGAAGTTAGTTTTAATACTTGGATAAAAAGTATTGAGCCTATATCGCTAGAAGATAGTAATTTAAGATTAGGTGTTCCTAATAATTTCACAAAGGATATATTAGAAAACAGATATAAAGAGTTAATTATAAATTCTATTAAAGCTGTTTCTAGCAAAACATATAATATCGAGTTTTTTATTATATCTGAAGAAGCAATAGAAAAAGAATCTTCTAAAAAACAAGAGGAACGAAAATCTTCATTAGCAGTAAATGATGAAATGTCAGCTATATTAAATCCTAAGTACACTTTTGATTCTTTCGTTATAGGAAATAGCAATAGATTTGCTCATGCAGCTTCACTAGCGGTTGCTGAATCTCCTGCGAAAGCATATAATCCATTGTTTATCTATGGAGGAGTTGGACTTGGTAAAACTCACTTAATGCACGCTATTGGTCATTACATACAAAATGGAAATTCAAAATCTAAAGTCGTATATGTATCCTCTGAAAAGTTTACTAATGAACTTATAAATTCTATTAAAGATGATAAAAACGTAGATTTTAGAAACAAATATAGAAATGTAGATGTGCTTTTAATCGATGATATTCAATTTATAGCTGGTAAAGAGCGTACGCAAGAGGAATTCTTCCATACTTTTAATGCCCTTTATGAAGCAAATAAACAAATTATATTATCAAGCGATAGACCACCAAAAGAAATTCCAACATTAGAAGACAGATTACGTTCAAGGTTTGAGTGGGGACTTATTGCAGATATACAACCACCAGATTTTGAAACTAGGATTGCTATTTTAAAGAAAAAAGCTGATGTAGAAAATTTAAATATACCTAATGAAGTAATGGTATATATTGCAACTCAAATAAAATCAAACATTAGAGAACTTGAAGGAGCACTTATAAGAATAGTGGCTTATTCTTCATTAACTAATAGAGAAATAAACGTAGATTTAGCAGCAGAAGCTCTGAAAGATATAATATCTAGCAGAAACAGTAGACAAATTACTATAGAATTAATTCAAGATATAGTATCTAGCTATTATAGTTTAAAAATAGAAGATTTTAAATCCTCTAGAAGAACTAGAAATGTAGCTTTTCCAAGACAAATAGCTATGTATCTTTGCAGAAAGCTTACTGATACTTCTCTTCCTAAAATAGGTGAAGAATTTGGTGGAAGAGATCATACTACTGTTATACATGCCTACGAAAAAATATCTCAAAGCTTAAAAAAGGATGAAAACCTACAAAATACAGTGGCTGAACTAACTAAAAAGATTAACCAAAAATAATTAACATCTGTTATTAATAAAATTGATTAACTATGTGGATAAAAAATATAATATAATAAATTTGTTAATATTGTGGATAAATATATTTTTTTCAATGAATTTATCCACAATTATTTTTATCTTATTTTTGAGTTATTTTATAGGTTTGTAAGGGTTATCAACATACCCACAGCCCCTACTACTATTACTACTAACTTTTTATATTATCTAAGCTATTCTATACACAACATAAGTTGTTAATAAGGAGGTTAATAAATAATGAAATTTATAACTGAAAAAAATTTACTTCAAGAAGCAATATCAAACGTACAAAAAGCTATAACTGGAAAATCTACAATGCCAATATTACAAGGAATATACATTAGTGCGTATAAAAATACATTGACACTTATAGGTTCTGATATAGATGTTTGTATAGAAACTAAAATAGATGTCGAAGTTATAGAAGAAGGCTCTATAGTTATTGATTCTAGAATTTTTGGAGAAATAATAAGAAAACTTCCAAATGCAGAAGTTGAAGTGACTTCTATAGATGAAAATACTATAGAGTTAAATTGTGAAAAATCCTGTGTTAATTTAATACATATGAATGCTGCTGATTATCCATTATTGCCATCTATGGATGAAGAGATGCTATTTACAATACCTCAAAAAACTCTTAAAAACATGATAAAAGGTACAATATTTGCAGCAGCACAAGATGAAACAAGGCCGATATTAACAGGAGTTTTATTTGAACTTAAAGAAAACAAATTAAATTTAGTAGCTCTTGATGGCTTTAGAGTTGCATTTAGAAGTGAAAATATAGATTATGATTATAACAAAGAAGCGGTTATACCTGGAAAAACATTAAATGAAGTATCAAAAATACTAGAAGATACTGAAGAACCTGTGAAAATTACCTTTACTCCAAACCATATTTTGTTTAATTTTGGAAACACTAAAGTTATATCAAGACTTTTAGAAGGTGAATTTATAAAATACAGCTCAATAATTCCTCAAGAATATAAGTTAAGACTTATTGTTAAAAAAGATGAAATTTTAAGTTGTGTCGAAAGAGCTTCCTTAATGGCTAAAGATGGAAATACTAATTTGGTAAAATTAGATATCCAAGAAGACACATTAATAGTGACTTCTAATTCTCAATTGGGAAAGGCAAGGGAAGAAGTTTCTATTTTATTGCAAGGAGAAACTTTAAAAACTGCATTTAACTCAAAATATCTTATTGATATATTCAAAAATATGGATGAAGAAGAAATTGCAATGGAATTATCTAGTGTAGTTAGTCCATGTGTTATTAAAAATAAAAATGAAAATAACTGCACATATTTATTACTTCCAGTTAGAGTTAAATCTTAATTAAAGGTAAGGTGTGAAATGATAGAAGTTAAAATAAATACTGATTTTATAAAACTTGATTCATTTTTAAAATTTACTGGTGCTTGTTCATTAGGATCAGAGGCCAAATTTTTTATAAAAAATGGTGAAGTTAAAGTAAATGGAGAAATAGAAGTTCAAAGAGGAAAAAAACTTTATAAAGGGTATACAGTTGAATTCCAAGATGAAAAATATAAAATAGTTTAACTAGTATATATGCACCGAATTTTTCGGTGCATATATTTAGCTGGTTAAAGTACTCTTTACATTATTGGCTTATAATATGTTATAATTTAAGATGGGTGTTTATATGTACGTAAAAAATTTACTTTTAAAAAATTTTAGAAATTATGATGAGTTAAACTTAAGTTTTGTAAATGGAACGAATGTATTTATAGGAGACAATGCTCAAGGGAAAACCAATGTTTTAGAAGCTCTTTATTATGCAAGCATAGGCAAGTCTCATAGAACCAATAGAGATAGAGAACTAATAAAATGGAATGAAAATGATGCTTACATAAAAGTTGACATTGGAAAAACTAGACTTGATAAAAAAATTGAAATAAAAATCTTTAAAGAAGGTAAAAAAGGAATTAATATTAATTCTATAAAAATTAACAAATTATCAGAACTTATGGGTATACTAAATATAGTCATGTTTTCTCCAGAAGATTTAAATATAATAAAAGATTCACCATCTTATAGGCGGAAGTTTATGGATATAGAACTTTGTAAGCTTGACGGAAAATATTATTATAATTTATTATCTTATAAAAAAACTCTTAATGAGCGAAATTCAGTTCTAAAAAAATTTAGTAATAATACGGACATATTAGATATATACGATTATAAGCTTAGCGAGTATGGAGAATACATAATAAAAAAAAGAATACAGTATATAGAAAAATTAAATTTAAAAGGTAAAAATATACATAACGAAATAACTCTAGGTAAAGAAACCATAGAGTTTAAATATTTAATGCAGTTAAAGGGCGATGATATAAAAAGAGAACTTTATGATTCACTAAACAAAAATAGAAAAAAAGACTTTGAAAGAAAAACCACCTCTGTAGGCCCTCATAGAGACGATTTTTTAGTTTTAATAAACAATATGGATGTTAAGACCTATGGCTCACAAGGTCAGCAAAGAACTTCTGTACTTTCCATTAAGTTTGCATCACTTCACATAATTAAAGAGTTAACAGGAGAATATCCGCTTTTATTATTAGATGATGTATTGTCAGAATTAGATACTAAAAGGCAGGAATATATTTTGAACTCTATAAGTGAAGTGCAAACTCTAATTACATGTACGGGAATAAGTAATATTGAAAAACATTTAAATAAAACTAATAATATAAAAATATTTAAGGTCTCAAGTGGAAAGATAACAAAGCTGTAGCATGTTAAGGAGGATAACCATGTTTCTACATTTAGGAGAAAATGTAGTGGTTCCTGTAAAAGACGTAATAGCAATTTTTGATATGGAAGCCACTATGTATAGTTCGGATACAATTCAATTTATAAGGATGGCAGAAGAAGACGGATTTGTAGAGCGAATAACCAAAGAGAAACCTAAATCTTTTGTTATAGCTGAAGTTAATAAGAAAAGTAAAGTTTATTTATCTCCTATTTCTTCAGCCACCTTAAGTAAAAGAATAGACATTGTATATTGTGAGCTTTAATTAGTTAGGAGGATATACATGAATAATAATCAAAATTATGATGAAAATCAGATACAAGTATTAGAAGGTCTTGAAGCTGTTAGAAAAAGACCAGGTATGTATATTGGTAGCACAAGTGCTAGAGGACTTCATCATCTAGTGTACGAAATAGTTGATAATAGTATTGATGAAGCAAGTGAAGGGGCTTGTAGCAATATAAAAGTAACAATTCATGAAGACAATTCAATTACTGTAATTGATGATGGTAGGGGTATGCCGGTAGGTATACATCCTAAATTAAAAATACCAACAGTTGAAGTTATAATGACAGTACTTCACGCTGGAGGTAAGTTTGGTGGCGGGGGATATAAAGCATCTGGAGGATTACACGGAGTTGGAGCTTCTGTAGTTAATGCTTTATCAGAAGTATGTGAAGTTGAAGTTAAGAGAGATGGACATATTTGGAGACAAAGTTTTTCAAGAGGTAAAGTTGTCACTCCATTTGAAAAAGTTGGTGATACAGAGGAGCATGGAACAAAAACATACTTTAAACCAGATAAAGAAATATTTGATGAAGTAGAATTTGATTATGAGACTTTGTCTCAAAGACTAAGAGAACTGGCATTTTTAAATAAAGGAATAAAAATAATATTAAAAGATGAGAGAGAAGATAAAATTAATGAATTTCACTATGAAGGTGGAATTAAATCTTTTGTTCAATATTTAAATAGAAACAAAGGAAAAATACATGAGGAGCCTATTTATATAGAAGGTAAGAAAGATGAATGTATAGTTGAAATAGCACTTCAATATAACGACAGCTATAATGAAAATTTATTTTCTTTTGCCAATAATATAGATACTGTTGAAGGTGGAACTCATCTAGTAGGTTTTAAAGCTGCATTAACAAGAGTTTTAAACGATTATGCTAAAAGATTTGGATTTTTAAAGGAAAACGATAAAAATCTAAGTGGAGAAGACGTAAGAGAAGGACTTACAGCAGTTATATCAGTTAAAATAGTAGACCCTCAGTTTGAAGGCCAAACTAAAACTAAATTAGGTAATAGTGAAGTTAGAGGTATAGTTGAGACAATAGTTAGTGAAGCTATAAGTAACTTTTTAGAGGAAAATCCAGCAGTAGGGAAGAGTATTATAGATAAAGGTTTAAATGCTGCAAGAGCTAGAGAAGCTGCAAAAAAAGCAAGAGAACTTACAAGAAGAAAAAGTGCACTTGAAAGTACTTCATTACCTGGTAAACTTGCTGATTGTTCTTCAAAGGATCCAGAGGAATGTGAAATATATATAGTCGAGGGAGATTCTGCTGGTGGTTCAGCTAAACAAGGAAGAGACAGAAGATTTCAAGCTATTTTACCTTTAAGAGGAAAAATAATAAATATAGAAAAACAACGTCTTGACAGAGTTCTTAATTCTCAAGAAATAAGAAATATGGTTACTGCTTTTGGAGCTGGAATAGCTAAAGATTTCGAAGTTTCTAAATTGAGATATCATAAAATCATAATAATGACAGATGCTGACGTTGACGGAGCACATATAAGAACATTACTTCTTACATTCTTTTATAGATATATGAGAGATTTAGTAGAGCAAGGACACGTTTATATAGCTCAACCTCCTTTATATAAAGTTAAAAAAGGTAAAAACGAGTACTATACTTATAGCGATGAAGAATTAGAGAAGATATTAAATCAGGTAGGCGGAAAAGATAGTAATACAGATATTCAAAGATATAAAGGTCTTGGAGAAATGAATCCAGAACAACTTTGGGATACAACTATGAATCCTGAAAAAAGAACGTTGTTAAAAGTAACTGTAGAAGATGCTATGGCTGCAGATGAAATTTTCACTATTCTTATGGGAGATAAGGTAGAGCCTCGTAGAGAATTTATACAAGAAAATGCTAAGATGGTTACTAATTTAGATATATAGTATGTTAGGAAAATAAAGTGAGGTGGAACATATGAATAGGGAAGAAAATATAGTACCTGTAGATATAAGACATGAGATGAAAAATTCATATATTAGTTATGCCATGAGTGTTATCGTTGGTCGTGCTCTTCCTGATGTAAGAGACGGGTTAAAACCAGTACATAGAAGAATACTTTATTCTATGCATGAACTTGGTATAACACCAGAAAAAGGATATAGAAAATGTGCTAGAATCGTTGGAGATGTTTTAGGTAAATATCACCCACATGGTGATTCTTCTGTTTATGATGCTTTAGTAAGACTAGCACAGGATTTTTCTATTAGATATACATTAGTAGATGGTCATGGTAACTTTGGTTCTGTTGATGGTGATGGCGCAGCGGCAATGAGATATACAGAAGCAAAGATGAGTAAAATTACTCTTCAAATGCTTAGAGACATCAATAAAAATACTGTTGATTTTATTCCAAACTTTGATGGTGAGGAATTAGAGCCATCAGTACTTCCATCAAGATTTCCAAATCTTTTAGTTAATGGTTCAGCTGGTATAGCAGTTGGTATGGCCACTAATATACCTCCTCATAACTTAAAAGAAGTTATTGATGGAGTTATAATGATAATAGAAAATGAAGATGTTACTATATCTGAGCTTATGAGCAGTATAAAAGGGCCAGATTTCCCTACATCAGGTATAATTTTAGGTAGAGCTGGTATTAAAAGTGCTTATGAAACAGGTAGAGGAAAAATAATAGTAAGATCAAAAGCGGAAATAGAAGAGCATAATGGACGTAATAGAATTATAGTTTCAGAAATTCCGTATCAAGTTAATAAAGCAAACTTAATAGAAAATATAGCAGAATTAGTAAAAGACAAAAAAATAGACGGTATCTCAGACCTTAGAGATGAATCAGATAGAGATGGTATGAGAATTGTTATAGAGTTAAAAAGAGATGCTAATGCTAATATTGTTTTAAATAGACTTTATAAGCACACTAAAATGCAAGATACTTTTGGGGTTATAATGCTTGCTTTAGTAGATGGTCAGCCTCAAGTATTAAACTTAAAACAGATATTATGTCATTATTTAGACCATCAAAAAGAAGTAGTAAGAAGAAGAACTGAATTTGAATTAGATAAGGCTCAAGCTAGAGCTCATATTTTAGAGGGATTAAAGATTGCGCTAGATCACATAGATGAAGTAATCTCTTTAATTAGATCATCTAAAACTGGGCAAGAAGCTAAAGAAGGCCTTATGGATAAATTTGGACTTTCAGAAAAACAATCTCAAGCTATATTAGACATGAAACTTCAAAGACTTACAGGATTAGAACGTGAGAAAATTGAAGATGAATATAATGAGCTTATGAAAACAATAGATTATTTAAAATCTATACTTGCAAATGAAGAAATTCTTTTAGGTATAATAAAAGAAGAGCTTATAGAAATTAGAGATAAGTATGGAGATGAAAGAAGAACAGCTATTGAAAAAAATCCATACAGCATAGATGAAGAGGACTTAATAGCAGAGGAAGATGTTGTAATAACATTAACTCATGCAGGGTATATTAAGAGACTTCCTATAGATACTTATAATGCACAAAAAAGAGGAGGAAGAGGAATTCAAGGTATTACTACAAAAGAAGATGACTTTGTAGAACATATCTTTATAACTTCCACCCATAATAACCTGTTATTCTTTACTAATAGAGGTAAGGCTTATAAATTAAAGGCTTATGAGATACCAGAAGCAAGTAGAACTGCTAAAGGTACTAATCTTATAAATATACTTCCATTAGAAAATGAAGAAACAATTCAAGCAGTTGTATCATTAAAAACCTTTGAAGAGAATAGTTATCTTGTTATGGGAACTAAAAAAGGAATAGTAAAGAGAACTTCTCTTGATAAGTATTCATCTATAAGAAAGAATGGAATAATTGCCATAAACTTAAGAGAAGAAGATGAACTTATAGGTGCTGCTATTACAAATGGGGACAGTGAAATAATTTTTGTTACTAAACAAGGATATTCTATAAGATTTAATGAGAAAGATGCTAGAGAAATGGGAAGAACAACTACAGGAGTTAAAGCTATAACTTTAAGAGAAGAAGATATTGCAGTTTCTATGGTAGTTGTAAAAGAAGATGAGGAGCTTTTAGTTATAAGTGAAAAAGGCTTTGGTAAGAGAACGGATATATCAGAGTACACATTACAACATAGAGGTGGAAAAGGTATAATAACTTATAAGGTTAGTGAAAAAACAGGATGTGTAGTAGGTGCAAGAATAGTTAAGAATGAAGATGAATTAATGCTAATTAATAGTGACGGTATAGTAATAAGACTAAATGTAGCTGAGATATCTACTACAAGCAGAAATACTATGGGTGTAACTCTTATGAAAACAGGTGAGGATGTAAATATTGTTGCTATGGCAAAAATAAATTATACTGATTCAAATGATGAAGATGTTTCTATTGAAGAGTCACAAGAAGATGTAGAAGAAGTTAATTCTAGTTTAGGGCAAATAGAAAATAGTGAAGAATAATTAAAAGACTAAGGTTTTTATACCTTAGTCTTTCTTAAAATCATCATTAAATTATTGATATATCGAATATACTTTTCCTGGTGTATCAATAAAAGAAAGAAAGAAAAATAAAGAGAATAAAAGAGTATAGATGATATATTTTGATAAAATAGGGTATTTTACTTATAACAAACAATATTTATTTAGATATAATAATCCTTGTCCCTAAGAGATGCAAACAACAAATCTTAGTGATGAGTTTTAGTTTTTATTTAAAACAGTTAAAAAGTTAAAAAAACTTTTAAAAAAACTGTTGACAAGGAAAAACAAAGCTGATAAAATAATAAGAGTCGTCAGGTGATGACGGTAAAAATTACTAAAAACTTGGTCTTTGAAAATTAAACAGAGAAATAGGTAAAACCAGTTAATTCATTGAGTTTCGAAAGAAACTTAA
>NZ_JACSQB010000040.1 GCF_014836835.1 Clostridium faecium
ATGCGGGTGTAACTCAATGGTAGAGTGCTAGCCTTCCAAGCTAGTTACGAGGGTTCGATTCCCTTCACCCGCTCCAATTATTTTTTGTACTAAAGATGGTTTTAAATTAGATTTATAATTACTAAATTGTATTTATAATAAATGCAGATACATTTAGTAATTTTTTTATATGGTTTTAAATTATGCACCTATAGCTCAGCTGGATAGAGTTGTGGACTTCGAATCCAAAGGTCGTGAGTTCGAATCTCGCTAGGTGCACCATAGATAAAGCTAGAGAAATCAAGTGTTCTCTAGCTTTTTTATTTTTTAAAGAATATGCTTAATTGCAATTAGTTGGGGGAAAAGTCGGGGATTTATTTTAAATAAAGGTTATAACAATTTTTATGTTGAATATACTTTTAACATAAACAAATTTTATCTTCTTTGATAGGTATATGAGGTTTATTATGAAGAAATCTTTATTAATTTTATCATTAATATTAGTTATTATTATAATATTTTGTTTTAATATTAAGAAAAGTAATGACAATAATCTAGATGGAGAATTGGCAATTTATTTGGTTAGAAGCTTTGAAACTTCAGAAGGAATGCACAAAGAAATAAATGACTTAGTTTTAGAAGAATCACCAATTATAACAGATGAAGATATAGTTAGCTATGACTGGAAGAATCGTATAATAAACCTTTTAAAAGATTTTGATATACCATCAGCGTTTTATAGTGGAACGCATCGTAATTGTGTAGTTATGATTGGAGATGAAAGAATATATATAGGAACAATTTTTGCAGTAGCTTCTTCTATACGTGCTACAGATAAATTTCCAGTATTTCAACTTGATGATGAAAATCCACCTAATAGCATATTGATTAAGGATAATGGTACTGATATAAACATAGACGATATTCGTATATATAAATTTTTGAAAAAATAAGATAAATTAAAGAATTATAGGTTCATGTTCTAAATATAAGAACATGAACCTAATTATTGCTATAATTACTGTTCTTTTTCTATCATATCTCTAAAAATTTCATATTCAGATAAGTTAAGATTATCCATGTCGTTATAATTAATACTTGGTTGTAAAGAATTAAATATTTGTATATCTTTATTATTTTTTAATAATTCATATAAAGAAGGAAAAATAGAGGTATTTCCTTCTTGAATTTTATCTAATATATATGGAATTGCTGGAGTACCCAAATCAACTAATTTATTTATTTTTTCTTCATCTGTCTTGGTACTATCTTGAGTTATATTATTAACTTCATTAGGTATAGAATGTAAATACTGAATCCATTTTTCTGTAAAAACTTTAGCATTACTCCAAGTTTTACTATAATCAATTGAGGTAATATTATTTACTTTTTTCAAGTCAACTTGAGCTATCTTTTCTACTGCAATTGCTAGTATATATTCTCTTAAACCATTATTTTCACTATTTTTAATATCTTTTATTAGAATAGGAACTGCTTTAGGTCCTATTTCTACTATAGCATCATAATATTTGTTATTCTCTATATATGTGTATGGATTTGAACTCATAGGAATTTCAGTGTTTTTAAGTGATTCTTCTAAAATATTTTCCATTAAATTATTAATATTATAATTTACTTCTAATGTAGTAGCAAAAACAGTTCTAACTAATATCACGGCTATAAAAGATCCAGTTATTAAAATAGAAATTAACTTTTTCATAATGTACCTCCTTATTTAATATATCTTTCTTGTAATCGTCCGTAACCATCAGATTTACCTACATATGGATCCCAATTTGGACTAAGCATAACTTCTAAAGAACCCCATTTAGCAACTGAGCCTTCAGCATGGCTTTTAGCAAAATGTTCTATATTGAGCGAATTCTTGTCATAAGACATAACATCAGCTCTTACAACTGTGTTACTAATGCTATAACCTTTATCAAACATGTAAGCATTAACTTGTCCATAATGTGCCTTTTCACCCCAAGGCCATTCCCACCAATAGGTGTTATAATGTCCTTTAACCGTACCAGCATCTACAGCATATGCTAAACAGTTATAATTTGGGTTTATCGGTTCTAATGCACGTGTCCACTCTCCAATAGAATTATATGTGGAGATTGGTTTTTAAAGTTTATATCCAGATGGTAAAGCAGCAAACACTTTTTGTGAAAGTATCAATGTAGATATTAACATTAACGTGAGTTCGATGGAAAAAATTCAATATAAAAAATCCCATCAAAATGTTTTATTATATAAGTAAAAGCCAATAAACAAAACAAAGTAGATGGGATTTTATGCAAAATTTATTAGTAGAAATATTTTATGATGTAGACAATTATTGTATTGCCTTTGAAAAGAACTGTAAAAGCCATTTTCTAGCTGAAAATACTGAAAACAACGATAGTAATTTCAAAATGATAAAAAGTAAAAACTTATCACTAAGTGAAGTTATGACAATAAAGCAAAAATAAAGAAAAACATGAAAAATAAACTAATGTTGATGGAAGATAAGATTCTACTTAGGAAAAGATCTATTATTGAAACTATAAATGACCATCTAAAAAACATATGTCAGATAGGCATAGTAGGCATAGAAGTTTTACTAATTTTATAGTAAACATAGTTTCAGGGTTGATTGCATACAGCTTTCTTCCTAAGAAACCATCTCTAAGGTTAGATAACTACGTGACTTTAGTTTATCTGGAATATTATTCCATAATCTTATGGTGGTACTTTTTTGCTTTTTTTGTAACCATATTTATCCATAAGCTGTTTTGTTTTTCGAACTCACGTTAATTATAATTAATTAAATAAATAGAGTTCCAAGAGAGCATCAGCAAATTAGATGATGTTCTTTTTCGTATATAGAATTATATAGAAATCGCTGTTGCATATAGATTTTGAGTACCAATAATTATTGCTAGATTAAAATAAATAAATAAATAGATATATATTTATTTATAAATAAAATTTATTAAACATAGTACTTATATTGACAATAAGCATATACTATCATATATTCAATATATAGATAATTATCTATATATTGAATATATGATAGTATATTAGGTTATAAATAATATTAAAAAATAGATGTAAAAATAAATTTTAATATAAGGAGTGAGTTAATATGAGGAAAATGATTATTTTTGATCCAGCTATGTGCTGTTCAACAGGGGTTTGTGGACCAAGTGTAGATCCAGAATTATTAAGAGTTTCAGCTATATTAAACAACTTGAAGAACAAAGGAATATTAGTTGAGAGATATAATCTCACTAACAATCCTCAGATATTTGTTGATAATAAAGTAATAAATGAAATTTTAAATAGTGATGGAGTAGAAGTACTTCCAGTAATAATGGTAGATGGTGAGATTGTAAAAACAAAAGATTATCCAACTAATGAAGAATTTTCTAAATTATTAGATATACCAGAAGATTATTTAAAAACTACAATTAAAATAAAATCTAATAGTTGTTGTTGTGATGGTGGATGCTGTTAATATAGAGGGGGATACAAATGTTTAGGAATTTTAAAGTATCAGATATAAATTTAACTAAATATTTATTTTTCACTGGAAAAGGAGGAGTTGGGAAAACTTCAACAGCATGTGCAACAGCAGTAGCTTTAGCTGATGAAGGTAAGAAGATTATGCTTATAAGCACTGATCCAGCTTCAAATCTTCAAGATGTTTTTAATACTAAATTAACTAATAAAGGTGTGGTTATAAAAGAAGTAGAAAATTTAGTTGTTGCCAATTTTGACCCTGAAAAAGCAGCTGATGAATACAGAGAAAGTGTAATAGCTCCATATAGAGGTAAATTACCACAAACTGTTATAAATAATATGGAGGAACAACTTTCAGGCTCATGTACTGTTGAAATAGCTGCATTTAATGAGTTTTCAAGTTTTATAACTGATAAAAGAGCAGAAAAAGAATATGATCATATTATATTTGATACAGCCCCAACAGGTCATACTCTTAGAATGCTTCAACTTCCTTCTGCTTGGAGTAATTTTATTAGTGAAAACACCCATGGTGCATCATGTCTTGGGCAGCTTTCAGGATTAGAAAGTAAAAAAGAAGTTTATAAAAGTGCTGTTGCTACTCTAGCCAATAAAGATAAAACTACCCTTATTCTTGTATCACGCCCAGAAGCTTCACCATTAAAAGAAGCAGAAAGAGCATCTAGAGAACTTCAGGATATAGGGGTTAATAATCAAATTTTAGTTATAAATGGAGTGCTTAAAGAACATGATGATTCTCTTTCAACTGCCATTTATAATAAACAGCAGGATGCGTTAAAGGACATACCAAAAGGAATTAAAAATATTGAAACCTTTGAGATTCCATTAAGACCTTATAATGTAACAGGTATTGAAAATGTAAGGTCATTTTTAAAAGAAAGCAATGTTAGATTTAATAGTGAGAAGCTAAATGTTACTAACATTTCTAAGTTAAATAATGTAATAGAGGATTTATATACTAATGACAAAAAAGTAATATTTACGATGGGTAAAGGTGGAGTAGGTAAAACTACTATAGCTGCTGCAATTGCATTAGGACTTAATAAAAAAGGTAAGAAAGTTCATTTGACAACTACTGATCCAGCAGCACATTTAAAGTTTGTGTTAGAAGATGGTTGTGGTATTACATTAAGTAATATTGATGAAAAGAAAGAGCTTGAAAAGTATAAGGAAGAGGTACTAAGTAAAGCTAGGGAAACTATGAGTGAAGATGATATTGCTTATATAGAAGAAGATTTAAGATCTCCTTGTACTCAAGAGATTGCAGTGTTTAGAGCATTTGCTGAAATAGTAGAAAGATCAGAAAATGAAGTTGTAGTTATTGATACTGCACCAACAGGTCACACACTGTTACTATTAGATTCAACTCAAAGCTATCATAGAGAGATACAACGCTCACAAGGAGATATTCCAGAGTCTGTTAAAAAACTTTTACCTAAACTAAGAGATGAAAAGGAAACAGAGGTTATTATTGTAACACTTGCTGAAACAACTCCGGTTTATGAAGCTATGAGATTGCAAAAAGATTTAGAGAGAGCTGGCATAAACAGTAAATGGTGGATAATTAATTCAAGTTTCTATGCAGCTAATACAACTAATAATATTTTAAAAGTAAAAGCAAGTAATGAGGTGCAATGGATAAATAAAGTTAATGAAATATCAAAAGGAAACTTTGTACTTATAGAATGGATGCCAGAAGAAATAAAAGGAGATAAACTTTATCAGTTAATCGATTAGAACTTAAATTCCACTACAAAACAATAAAAAATCTTTGTAGTAGAATTTTAAAAATGATAAATCAGATAGAAATTATTTATAGAAAGAGAATTGTATAAAAAATAAAATATTTCAGTAAAAGGAGTGATAAATATGGCTAAAGAAAAAGCATCTGGAATAGGATTTTTTGAGAGATATTTAACAGTGTGGGTTATAATTTGTATGGTTTTAGGTGTGCTTATTGGAAAGTTTATTCCTGGTATTCCAGACTTTTTAAATAAGTTTGAGTATGCTAATGTTTCTATTCCGATAGCAATACTTATTTGGTTAATGATTTATCCTATGATGATGAAAGTAGATTTTCAAAGTATTAAAAATGTGGGGAAAAATCCAAAAGGATTATTTATAACATGGATTACTAATTGGCTTATTAAGCCATTTACTATGTTTGGTATAGCATCATTGTTTTTTTATGTTATATTTAAAGGATTAATTCCTGCAAATCTTGCAAAGGATTATCTTGCAGGAGCAGTATTATTAGGAGCAGCACCATGTACTGCTATGGTTTTTGTATGGAGCCATCTTACAAAAGGAGATCCTGCATATACAGTTGTGCAAGTAGCAACTAATGATCTTATTATTCTTATCGCATTTATACCTATTGTTAAATTCTTATTAGGAATAAGCGATATATCAGTACCATGGAATACACTAATTTTATCAGTTGTTCTTTTTGTAGTTATTCCATTATTAGGAGGTATTTTAACAAGAATATTTATTACTAAAAACAAGGGACAAGAGTATTTTGAAAAGGAGTTTATTCCTAAATTCAATAATGTAACAGTGATAGGATTACTTTTAACTTTAATAATTATATTCTCATTCCAGGGGGATGTAATTATTGAAAATCCATTACACATTATTTTAATTGCAGTACCACTTATTATACAAACTTTTTTAATTTTCTTTATTGCTTATATAGCAAGTAGAATACTAAAGCTACCACATAATGTTGCAGCACCTGCAGGTATGATTGGAGCATCCAATTTCTTTGAATTATCTGTAGCAGTAGCAATTGCATTATTTGGAACAACATCACCAGTAGCACTTGCTACAATTGTAGGAGTGCTTGTAGAAGTACCTGTAATGCTAATACTTGTTAAGATTACTAATAATACAAGTGAATGGTTCACCAAATAAACAGACAACTATAATGTTTTAATTAACAACTTACTGTTTAATGCAGTAAGTTGTTAATTAAAGCGTTATTGACATAATAAATATAAAAAGATATATTATGAATAGACGAGCATCTATATAAGAGGTGGTTAAATGAAATTAAATTATGAAGAAAATTCAAAGATTATAAAGGCTTTATCTGATTCAAATAGATTAAAAATAATTGATATTTTATCCTGTGGAGAAAAGTGTGCTTGCCATATATTAGAACATTTTAATTTTACACAACCAACACTATCTCATCATATGAAAGTATTAATTGATTGCGGTATTGTAAATTCTAGAAAAGAAGGAATATGGAACTATTATTCATTAAATGTGACTAATTGTAATAAATTAGTGTTATTTTTTATGAACTTGATAACGGATACAGATGATTGTATATGTAAAGAAAAATCAGAGTGTGAGTGTAAATAAAAAATTAAAATCTATAACAATGTTATTTATAAAATATTTTTAATGATTTATATAAGACAAAAATAGGTATATAAATTAATAACTTTGGGGGGAAAATAATGGGTAATATTGATTTTGATAAAATAAGAAAAATTGCTGAAGATTATTATAGGAATGGAGATTTCTATTGTTCAGAAGCGGTAGTTAAAACTATTAAAGATGAATTTGAATTAGAAATTTGTGATGATGCAATAGCTATGGCATCAGGATTTCCAGTAGGAATAGGAGGATCGGGATGTACTTGTGGAGCTATAGCAGGTGGGATAATGGCACTTGGTATGGTATTTGGTAGAAAAGAAGCAAAGGATCCTAAAGTTGGAAGGGCTATGGAACTTAGTAAAAAGTTGCATGATGATTTTAAAAGAAAGCATAATAGTCTTTGCTGTAGATTTTTAACAAAGGATATGGAATTAGGGTCAAAAGAACATATGGAACAATGTATAGCATTTACAGGAGAAGTAGCAGAAAAGGTAGCAAGAATAATAGTAGAAAATAAATAAACCTATTATATAATTGTATATTGTAATTTATATAAGAGAGCACTATAATGAAAAGAAAATTTGCGATAATGGCATTTATAGGAATAATTATTGTGGTGTTGACTGAATGTGTAGTAAAAAATCAAAGTTCAGCAAATTATAATATTAAGGAGGGTTACAAAGTAACAGATAAATATTATTATGATGTTGAAAATGATTTTGAAAGAATGAAATTAGAAATAGATTTGACACTTACAAAAGGAAAAGTTAAGTTTGAGCTTAAAGATTCAAATAGAGATATACATTGGAATGGAGAGGTTACATCAAATAAACCTTTAAAGGCAATAAAAGAGTTTGATAAAATATCTGGTAAATGGATTTTAACATTTGAAGATACAGATAACTCAGGTGAAGGTAAATTAAGCTTACAATTTAATAGACTTTAAAGAGAAAAATAAACTGTATATATTAATTTTATAGAAAGAGGGTTATTAGGAATTGTGCCTAATAATCCTTTTTGTATAATAAAAACCAATATGCTGACTAATTTTTATTATAAAAGTTCGTAATAGTATTTACTATGCGGTGAGAAGTGAATATTGTTAAAAAGTACTAATTTTTTGAAAGTTGAATAAAACAATTATATAAATGATAATAAAGAAGAGAGTGTTAAAATGGATGATTTTAAATATAAATTATGGGATGATTACTGGAGAACTTATAGAATTAGTCCTGAAGAAGCAATTGAAATTGCATTACAACAAATTCATTATCAGATATCAAATATTCAATTAGCCATTGAGAATAATCAACTAGTTTATAAGATTGATATAAGAACTCCATTAGGAATGTATAAAGTAAAAGTTGATACTATAACGGGAAAAGCAATTGAAGTTAATGAAATACTTTATTAATTCAACATTTCATATAAAATTGAGTTATAGAAAATTTTAAGATTAAACTTTAATTTGATAATGGGACCCAATATTCATAAATATGTATTTCCATGAATAATCTATTAACAGAATTATTATTCATTGAAGGGTTATAAGTGGGGTACTATATTAAAGTAGAGTCTAATGTTAAGATTTATGTGGAAGATCTTAATCCAAGAGGAAATAATGCAATATTATTTTTACATGGCTGGCCAGGTAATCATAATTTGTTTGAATATCAATTTAATCAATTGCCCAAAATGGGATACAGGTGTATTGGAATAGATACTAGAGGTTTTGGAAAATCAGATAAGCCTTATACTGGTTATGATTATAATAGATTATCAGATGATGTTAGATGTGTAGTCGATGAGTTAGAATTACGTGATTTCACATTAGCAGGACATTCAACAGGAGGAGCTATAGCTATTAGATATATGGCTAGGCATAGAGGGTATGGGGTATCTAAACTTGCTCTTTTTGCAGCAGCAGCTCCTAGTCTTATTAAACGTCACGACTTTCCATACGGTATAGAGAAAGAACGAGTAATAGATATCATTAAAGGAACCTATAATGATCGTCCTCAAATGTTACGAAATTTTGGAGATATGTTCTTTTTTCAACATATAACTGAAGCATTTTCTGATTGGTTCTTTCAATTGGGATTACAGGCAGCAGGTTGGGCAACTGCAAGTATTGCAGAGACTTGGATAAAAGAGGTGCTATTTTATGATTTAGATACTATAGATGTTCCAACATTAATTATTCACGGTATTCATGATAAAGTAGTTCCATTTTCACTAGGAGAGGTGCAAAATCAATATATCAGGAATTCAAAATTGATACCATTTAAATTTAGCGGTCATGGTTCATTTTACGATGAACGAGATAAATTTAACAAAGAATTGATAAATTTTATTGAAGAATAAAGTGCAAGAAAAGTCTATGAAATCTATTATGAGTTTATAAAAGCATCTAACAAAGAGATGCTTTTTTCACCTCTGGAGAATAGAGCGAAAGCCGTAAGGGTTGCCCTGGGGTGCAGAAAAGTTTGGAACTCAAACCAGTGCTATTATATCAATATTATGGATATAAGTAATATAATTAAAACATTAGTTAATATTGCAGGTTTAGTATTATAGCATACTGAACCACAGAAGTTTAAATAAAAAATAGTTATAAATTAAAATTTTGTAGTTATGTTGATTTTATTTAAAATCTATAATTTTCTTGTAACCCACTAGATAAAAAAACCACAATTTTCAATTGTAAAAAGCTAAATATACTAAGATAAGTAATTGTAAGTCAAGTTTAAAAGTAGTAAATTAAAGGTAAAGTTTAAAACACACTTGAATTAAAAGAATAGAAGAGATATACTCAAGTAGAAGACATATTTTACAAATATGTAATTTAATTTTAAAGTTTATCATAGGTTTAAAACTTTTTTAGCTATTATATAAGTTTTAGATGAAAAATTTAATATATAAGATAAGGGTACAAAGCATTATACGCTTTGTTTAAAAGGGAAATAAGTGAAAGTCTTATACGGTCCCGCCGCTGTAATGGGGAGAAGCTTCTTATAAAATGCCACTGATTTACATTGGGAAGGCTGAAGCAACCATGAACCAGAGTCAGAAGACCTGCCTTTATTTATACACTAATACTCTACGGTTGATGGGGGGTGTCAAAAAATAGCTATATTAAGGTATATTTATTCTGCCTTTATATAGATTTTCTTTTGTGCAAATTTTAACCTCTTAACTATTGAGTTAAGAGGTTTTTTAATGTTTTAAATTTACAAAGTCAGGTTTTAAGAGGAGGGGTTTTATGGTGAAAAAAATTAAAGAATTTCTGTTAATAAACTTAGGGATTATCATGGTAGCTTGTGGAATGTACTTTTTTTTAATGGCAAATAATTTAGCTATAGGAGGAGCTAATGGTATAGCATTGGTTATTAATGCCTTTATTCCTAAAGTTTCTGTAGGAACTATAATGATAGCTGTAAATATAGTACTTTTTATAATAGCATTTATTTTTATTGGAAGTAATTTTGGTATTAAAACCATATACTCAAGCTTTGGAATATCTTTTATGGTTTTAATTTTAGAGAAGACAATAAAACTTACACATTCAATTACAGGAGATTTATTTTTAGAACTAATTTTTGGGATTTTAATATCTGGTGCAGGCATGGCAATTGTGTTTAATCAAGAAGCCTCTACAGGTGGTACAGATATTCTAGCAAAAATTTTAAATAAGTTTTTCCATATTGATTTAGGTAAGGGTGTATTGTTATCAGATTTAAGTATAACTATAGCTGCAGCTTTTGCCTTTGGACCTAAATTGTCCATGTATGCAATGTTAGGAGTAATTATAAATGGATTTGTTATAGATTCTGTTATGGATGGAATTAATATTTCAAAAGAAGTTACTATAATTAGTGAGAAATATGAGGAAATTAATGACTTTATAATCAATGATTTAAATAAGGGTTCCACATTTTACAATGGAAGAGGTGGATTTACCAATAAAGATAAAAATATAATTGTGGTACTTGTAGGAAGAAGGGAATTTGCTAAGTTGAAGCGCTATATTAATAAAATTGATAATAGGGCTTTTATAACAGTAAACAATGTATACGAAGTATTTGGGGATGGTTTTAAAAATATTAATCATTGATTAGAGGTGATGAAACATGGGAAGAGACATATACTTAGATAACTATTATTTAGACGAAGATAAAAATATAATTAAGATGAAGGAAAAGCTTTATGAGATTAGTGGTATGCTGGTAAAAGATGATTCTATGGTTTCAGTATTAAAAAATGCTACAAAGATTTCTAAAACAGATATTACAACTTTAATTTTAGGGGAGACTGGGGTGGGAAAAGAAGGAATAGCTAAATATATTCATTATAATAGTTCAAGAAAAGATAAGGCTTTTATAACAATAAACTGTGGAGCAATACCAGAAAATCTTATAGAATCGGAGCTCTTTGGATATGAATCAGGAGCATTTACAGGAGCTAATAAAGGAGGAAAAGTAGGACTTTTTCAATTGGCAGATGGAGGGGCTGTATTTTTAGATGAAGTGGGAGAACTTCCTCTGTCAACTCAAGTGAAACTTTTAAGGGTACTTCAAGAGAAGCAAATAGAAAAAGTTGGCGGCACAGAAGTAATTCCAGTAGATATAAGGATAATTGCAGCTACTAATAAAGATTTGAAAGAATTAATAAATAAAAAATTATTTAGAGAGGATTTATATTATAGGCTTAGTGTATTTCCTATAGAAATTCCTCCCCTTAGAAAAAGAAAGGAAGATATTCTGTTACTTATAAAGCATTTTACAGAGTGTATAAATAAAAGATACAATTCTAAATGCAGCTTTAGTGAAGAAACTTTAGAGTATCTTTATAATTATGAATGGCCAGGAAATGTTAGAGAACTTAGAAATGTGATAGAAAGACAAATTATAATGAATGAAGATGCTATAGTGCAGGAAAGAAATTTACCAGAAGAGATTAGTAACACAAAGGTAGAGCAGGATTATATACTTAGCATAAGTAACTATTCCATAAAAGGTTATAGTTTAAAAGAAATCATGGGAAGGGTGGAAATGGAGATAATAACAGATGCTTTGAGGCGATATGGAAATATAAAAGTTGCAGCAAAGGCCTTAAAGATAGATCCATCAACTCTTATTAGAAAAAGACAAAAATATAGAAAAATCAAATCAAGAAATGATTTTAATAATTAAAATTTTAACATATAATTTTATGGAATTCTATTATGGAATACATTTATAAAGGGTATTTATAAACATATATCTACATCATATAAATTATAATTATTAGTAATTATTAGTAATGATTATAATTTATATGATTTTTTTATTTTGTCTTATTAAGAAATGCAACCTACAAAACTAAATTAATATGAGATTTATTTTAAAACTGTAATTTAAATAGATAATTTTTTAACATGCAATCCTGCATAAATGCATTATTGCATGTTATCATAGAAACCATTGATAAATATGGACTTTATATTATATAGGATATAAATATTGCAAATTTTCAGCAGTAATTATATTTTATATAATTTTTTTTATTGAAAGAATCGAGCAAAATAAAGAGTTTATGAAAATATTTAAGGTTGGTACGGAAGTTGCTATTAATATTAATTAGATAAATGAAAGGGAGGAATTTTTATGGGTTTAATGACTAAAGAAGAATATATAGAAAGTTTGAGGAAACTAAAAACTAAAGTGTATCTATTTGGAGAATTGATAGAAAATCCAGTGGACCATCCAATGATTAGACCATCATTAAATTCAGTGGCTATGACTTATGAACTAGCACAAAAGGAAGAATATTTAGATGTGATGACAGCAGTTTCAAATCTTACAGGGAAAAAAGTAAATAGGTTCTGCCATATTCATCAAAGTGCTGAGGACTTAATAAATAAAGTTAAAATGCAAAGATTATGTGGTCAAAAAACTGCTTCTTGTTTTCAACGTTGTGTAGGTATGGATGCTTTTAATGCAGTTTATAGTACTACTTTTGAAATTGATCAGGCATATGGAACTAATTATCATGAAAGATTTAAAGAATACATGGTATATGTTCAAGAGAATGACTTAGTAGTTGATGGAGCTATGACAGATCCAAAAGGAGATAGAGGATTATCACCAAGTAAACAGGAGGATCCTGATTTATATCTTAGGGTAGTAGAAAGAAGAAAAGATGGAATAGTAGTGAGAGGAGCAAAGGCCCATCAAACAGGAATGATAAATTCTCACGAAATACTTGTTATGCCAACTATATCTATGAGACCAGAAGATAAAGATTGGGCAGTAGCATTTTCTGTACCTGTAGACACAGAGGGGATATTTAGCATATATGGTCGACAATCTTGCGATACAAGAAAACTTGAAGAAGGCACAGATATAGATATTGGAAACTCAAATTTTGGTGGTCATGAGACTTTAACAATCTTTGATGATGTATTTGTACCAAATGAAAGAATTTTCTTAAATGGAGAAACTGAATTTGCAGGTATGCTAGTAGAAAGGTTTGCAGGATACCATAGACAAAGTTATGGTGGATGTAAAGTTGGTGTAGGGGATGTACTTATTGGAGCTGCAGCCACAGCAGCAGATTATAATGGAGCAAATAAAGCTTCCCATATAAAGGATAAACTTATAGAGATGATTCATTTAAATGAAACTTTATATAGTTGCGGAATAGCATGTTCTTGTGAAGGATGTAAAACCAAATCTGGAAATTATCAAATAGATTTATTGCTTGCCAATGTATGCAAACAAAATATAACAAGATTCCCTTATGAAATAGCTAGATTAGCAGAAGATATTGCTGGTGGACTTATGGTAACTATGCCTTCTGAAAAAGATCTTAGAGATCCTAAAATAGGGCCTTATGTAGAAAAATACTTAAAAGGTGTTGCAACTGTATCAACGGAAGACAGAATGAGAATTTTAAGACTTATAGAAAATATAACTTTGGGAACAGCAGCAGTAGGTTATAGAACAGAGTCTATGCATGGTGCTGGTTCACCTCAAGCACAGAGAATCATGATTTCAAGACAAGGAAACCTTGAAGATAAAAAGAAATTGGCTAAAAATATTGCAAAGATAAAAGAATAAGCTAAGAGCACAAGGAGTAAAAAATGGATTGGAGAGAGTTATATAAACAAAAAGTTATATCTGCAAGTGAAGCAGGAGAAAAAATAAAAAATGGGTATAGAGTTGTAATAGGTCATGCAGCTGGAGAACCTAGAGCAGTTATAGATGCTATGGTAAGGGATAGTGATAAATTTTCAAATATAGAAATTGTTCACATGATAGGAATGGGTACAGGGGAATATGTGAAAAAGGAAAAAGAGTTCAATTTTAAACATAATTCTCTTTTTGCTGGTCCATCCACAAGAAATGCTATAGCAGATGGAAGAGCTGATTTTACCCCTTGTTTCTTTTCAGAAATTCCAAAGCTTTTTAGAGAAGAGTATTTAAAAGTAAATGTAGCAATAATTCAAATCTCTATCCCTGATGAACATGGATTTTGTAGCTTTGGTGTGTCTAACGACTATACAAAACCAGCAGCAGAGTGTGCAGATATTGTCATAGCTGAAATTAATCCTAATATGCCAAGAACTTTAGGAGATTCTTTTATTCATGTAAGGGATATTGATTATATAGTAGAGGTTAATTATCCACTAATGGAGATGAAACCTAGTGAAATTGGAAAAGTAGAAAAAGCCATTGGCAAAAATTGTGCAGAGCTTATAGAAGATGGTTCTACTCTCCAACTTGGAATAGGTTCTATTCCTGATGCAGTGTTGTTATTTTTAAAGGATAAAAAAGACTTAGGGATTCATTCTGAAATGATTTCTGATGGAGTATTAGAGCTAGTTGAATCAGGGGTGATTAACAATAAGAAAAAGACTCTTCACAAAGATAAGATGGTAGCATCTTTTTTCATGGGAACAAAGAAATTCTACAACTTTATAGATAATAATCCAATGATAGAAATGCATCCTGTAGATTATGTAAATGACCCTTATATTATAGGAAAAAATGATAATATGGTGTCTATTAATTCCTGTATACAAATAGATTTAATGGGACAAGTTGCAGCTGAATCCATGGGTTTGAAACAATTTAGTGGTGTAGGGGGGCAAGTAGACTTTGTAAGAGGAGCTAATATATCCAGTGGTGGAAAATCCATAATAGCAATGCCATCCACTGCAGCAAAAGGTACTATATCTAGAATTGTGACCTTTTTAGAAGAAGGTACAGCAGTAACCACCTCTAGAAATGATGTACATTATGTAGTTACTGAGTATGGTGTAGCTGGACTTAAAGGGAAATCCTTAAAGGAGAGAGCAAGAGCTTTGATTAATATAGCTCACCCTAATTTTAGAGCTCAACTTATAAAAGAGTGGGAGAAGAGATTTAATAAACAGTTCAATTATTTTATTTATCATAAAATTCATAAATAATTAAAGGAGCTAGAATAATGATATATATAAATGAAGCGTGGTGTAAGGGCTGTGAACTATGCATAGACAATTGCCCAAAGAAGGTACTGGGAAAAAATAATATGAAGACAATAGTAATTCAAGAAGAAAAATGTATAAAGTGTGGCATATGTGAAGACATATGTCCAGACTTTGCTATAAATATAAGGAGAGACAGTGATGAGTAAGTTAGTATTAATCCAAGGAAATGAGGCTTGTGTTGAAGGTGCCATAAGGGCTGGAATGAAATTTTATGGTGGATATCCTATAAGTCCAGCTAGTGAAATTGCAGAACTTAGTTCTGTAAAACTTCCAGCAGTTGGTGGAGTATTTATACAAATGGAAGATGAGATTGCAGGGATAGCTGCTGTAGTTGGAGCAGCTATGACTGGAGTCAAAGCAATGACTGCAACTAGTGGTCCTGGATTTTCTTTAAAACAAGAGGTAATTGGATATGCTTCTATGGCTGAAATTCCTTGTGTTATAGTAAATGTAATGAGAGGAGGTCCAAGTACAGGACTTCCAACCTCTGTATCCCAGGGAGATGTGATGCAAAGTAAATGGGGAACTCATGGAGATCATCCAGTTATAGTAATAGCGCCAGATAGTGTGGCTTCTACATATGAATTAACTATTGAAGCCTTTAATTATTCAGAGAAATATAGAGTTCCTGTAATTTTGCTACTTGATGAAGTCATAGCACATATGAGGGAAAGTGTTTATTTAAAGGAAGATATAGAAATTATAAACAGAAAAAACCCTAGTTTAGAAGAAGTGAGAGAAGGATATATGGCATACAAAAATACGGAAGATTTAATACCTCCAATGGCTGCAATAGGTGAAGGATATAAATTTCATGTAACTGGATTAAATCATGATGAATGGGGATATCCTTCTAACTCCAATGAAGTTGCTGAAAAATTAACCTCAAGATTATTAAATAAAATAGAAAAAAATAAAGATGATATAGTTAAATATGATGAAGTAAAAACAGATAAATGCAAATCATTAATTGTAGCCTTTGGTTCTACAGCTAGAGTTTGCAGAGGATTAGTTTTAAAGGAAAATCAAAACATTACAGGTTTATTTGTACCTTATACCCTATGGCCATTTCCAGATAATGCATTATTATCAATTATAGAAAAAAATCATGTGGAGAAAGTATTCGTACCAGAATTAAATGCTGGACAATTGATTTTAGAAGTTCAAAGAATCGTTGGAGATAGATGCAAAGTTATAGGTATTAATAAATATTGTGGTGAAATCTTTAAAACTAAAGAATTAGAAAGTGCAATTGAGGAGGGAACATATGAAAGAAGCATTAGTTAAAAAATATTTGAGAGAAGATAAACTTCCTCATATTTGGTGTGCAGGTTGTGGTAATGGGATAATATTAAGTGCACTAGTTGAAGCTATTGATTCTTTAGCTATTAACAAAAATAAAATTTGTATAGTATCAGGAATAGGTTGTTCTTCAAGAGCTGCTCAATATATGAATTTTGATACAATACACACCTTACATGGAAGAGCTATTGCCTATGCAGAGGGAATAAAACTTGCTAATCCTGAGCTAGAGGTGATAGTTTTAACTGGAGATGGAGATTGTACTGCTATAGGAGGCAATCATCTTATTCACGGTTGTAGAAGAAATATAGATTTAAAGGTAATTGTTTTTAATAATAATATATACGGAATGACAGGAGGACAATGTTCTCCAACTACACCACTAAATGCTAGAACTACTACTTCTGAAACTGGAAATATGTGTAGAGATTTTAATATATGCAAGCTCTGTGAAGCTGCAGGAGCAACTTATATAGCAAGAAGCACTGTAGCACATTATAAACATTTAGTAAATTCCATAAAACAAGCTTTTGATAAAAAGGGATTCTCTGTAATAGAAGCTTTAACACCTTGCCCTGTTCAATTTGGAAGAAGAAATTCATTAAGAAAGCCTTCTGACATGATAAATCACTTGAGAAAAAAAGCAAGTGAAAAGCAGGATGAAACATATCAAATAGGTATATTTAAGAATACTTCAGAACCTGAATATGTAGAAGAATATATAAATAAGGTACGCTAAAATTTAATGTATGTGTGAATACAAGTTAACAGTTTAATATATTAATTAGTAGTGGACAGCTTACACTAATGGATATTGAAAGTTAATGAAAAGCTTATTTTTTCAGAATTAGTCCTTTAAATATAAGTTATAGGTAAAAATATACACCATTTTGCATTGTGAATTGTATAAGTTTATGTAAAGTAATTTTGGAGGAAAAGAAAATGAATAAAAAAGAAATAATCTTCACTGGATTAGGAGGACAAGGAATTGTAAAATCAGGGGTAATTTTGGCAGAAGCAGCAGTGTTAGAAGGTAAACATGTAGTTCAAACTCAAAATTACGGGCCAGAATCTAGGGGAGGATGCTGCAGAGCTGATGTGATTATTTCTGATGAAGATATATGTTATCCAAGAGTAGAAAAAGCAGATATAATATTAGCTTTAAGCCAAAGTGGTTTAGATAAATTTAAAAATTTTTGTGATGAAGACACCATAATTATAACCGATACTAGCATAGCTATTTCTGAAGAAAAAAATGTACGAAAATATGACATTTTTCATTGTACAGAAAAAGTTTTAGAGAATTCACAATCAATAAATATATTATGTCTTGGAATATTAGCAGCATTAACTAAGGATATAGATTACGAAAATTTAGAGAAAGCTATATGTGATAATGTTCCAAAGTCTAGTATAGAAAAGAATTTATTAGCTTTTAATACTGGAATAAATATGGTTGTTACAAGTTGATTTAAAATATAAGGAGAGAAGTGTTTAATGGCAAATAGTTCATATGTGAAAGAAATTTTAGATAAAGTTAAAAGAGAAGAAGAGGAGAAACTTAAAGTGGAGAATAAAAAATATATAGAAAGTTTAATTAATAATGGAAGATTAGCTCAAAAAGAGTATGAGAAATTTACTCAAGAACAGGTAGATATAATAGTTAGAGAAATTGGGAAAACAGTATATGATAGAGCAGAAGAATTAGCTAAGATGGCTATAGAAGAAACTGGAATGGGGGTGTATGAGCACAAAGTTGCAAAAAATAAGGGAAAGTCAAAAGTAATTTGGAATAATTTAAAAGATAAAAAATCTATAGGAATTATAGGAGAAGATAAAGATAAATCAATCATTAAGATAGCAAAACCTATGGGAGTAATAGCTTCCGTTACACCTTGTACTAATCCTATAGTTACACCTATGTGCAATGCTATGTTTGCTTTAAAAGGTGGAAATGCCATAATTGTAGCACCTCATCCTAGAGCAAAGAAATGTGCTAAATATGTGGTAGATCTTTTTAGAGAAGCTATAGAAAAGTTAGGTGCTCCCAAAAATTTGATACAAACTATAGAAGAGCCATCTATAGATTTAACTTCAGAACTTATGAGCCAAGTAGATGTAGTAATAGCTACAGGTGGTATGGGCATGGTTAAGTCAGCATATAGCAGTGGAAAACCAGCTTATGGAGTTGGTGCAGGAAATGTTCAGTGTATTATAGACAGAGAAGTAGACATAAAAGATGTAGTTCCTAAAATAATATCAGGAAGAACTTTTGATAATGGAATAATATGCTCTGGAGAACAAAGTATAATAGCACCTAAAGAAAATTATAAAGAAATAATAGATGAATTTATAAAAAATGGAGCTTACTATGCTGAAGATAATGAAACTATAGAAAAGTTTGAAAAGGTATTATTTCCTCAAGGAACTATAAATGGAAAAGTTGTTGGTCAAAGCGTTGAATTTATTGCATCATTAGCTGGAGTAAATGTTCCAAAGGACACTAAGGTAATAATTTTAAAAGCAAGAGGTAAAGGTACGGAAGATGTATTGTGCAAGGAGAAAATGTGTCCTGTAATGGTTAGTTTTAAATATGAAAATTTTAAAGAAGCAGTAGAGATAGCTCAAGCAAACTTAAATGTAGAAGGAAAAGGACATTCCGCTGCTATACACTCAAATAACAAGGACCACATAGAATATGCAGGAAGAAAATTAACTGTAAGCAGATTAGTAGTTAATCAACCTTCATCAACTACTGCAGGAGGAAGCCTGTATAATGGATTTGCACCAACAACAACCTTAGGATGCGGCTCTTGGGGAAATAACAGTATATCAGAAAATTTAGATTATAAACATCTAATAAATATATCAAGAATAGGTTTTTACAAAGCAGATGCCAAGGTACCTACAGATGAAGAAATATGGGCAAAATAATGTATTAAGAGGGTGATTTTATGATGTTATTAGAAATTAAGCCGAAAATTATTAAATTTGATAGTTGCAAAAATTTTATTGAAGATTTTTCTATTGGACATGAAGATTTAATATTTACAAACAAATTTTTATATAATACCTTTTTAAAAGAATTTGAGCTAAGATGCAGCTATATTTTTCAAGAAGATTATAATTTAAGAGAACCTTCTGATGATATAATAGATAAAATAATAAAAGAAATTTCCTCTAAGAATTTAAAGAGAGTAATAGCTATAGGGGGAGGTTCTATTATAGATATATCAAAATTATTAGCTCTTAAAGAAGTTGAAAAAGTTAGTGAATTATTCGAAAAGAAAGTATCAGCAGTTAAGAATAAAGAACTTATAATTATACCTACAACCTGTGGAACAGGTAGTGAAGTTACCAATATATCTATTGCTGAAATAAAGTCTAAGAAAACTAAGATGGGATTAGCAGTACCAGAATTATATGCAGATTATGCAGTTTTAATACCAGAGTTAGTTAAAGGACTACCTTATGAATTTTTTGTATATAGTTCTATAGATGCTCTCATTCATGCTATGGAATCTTTAGTATCACCAAAAGCAAATCAATATACAGAAATGTATAGTAAGGAAGCAATAAAAATGATAATAGGTGGTTATAAAAAAATAATAGAAAAAGGAAAGGAATATAGGATAGAGATTATAGAAGACTTTTTAATAGCTAGTAATTATGCAGGTATCTCTTTTGGTAATGCAGGAGTGGGAGCTGTTCATGCCCTTTCTTATCCTCTTGGAGCAAAGTACCATGTGCCTCATGGAGAAGCAAATTATGAGTTTTTTATTGAAGTGTTTAAATGTTATAATAAGAAAAATCCAGAGGGGAAAATAAAATATTTAAATGCTTTACTTTCAGAACTATTGGAAGTTAAAGCTGGAGAAGATGTATATAGTTCCTTAGAAATGCTTTTGGCCAATTTGATTAAAAGAAAAAATTTAAAAGAGTATGGCATGGGAGAAAAAGATATAGAAGAATTCACTGAAAATGTAATTAATACTCAACAAAGACTTTTAGCAAATAATTATGTAAAGCTTAGTAAAGAAGAAATTCTTCAGCTATATAAGTCTATGTATTAATTAAATTTTCTTTGTATTAATCAGTAGTTCACTAATTAAGATTATAATAGAACATGTTCAACTATCGGTAAAAACTGTAACTATAGTTATTTATTTTCATATTATATAAAGATAAATAATTTTGTAAAAAGGATAGTGATTATGAGGAGTTCTAATTTTTATGGTAATGACCAATATTATAATCAAAATAGAGCTGATCAAGGTGAAATGAGAGTGATTGGCATTGGAAATATACAAACAGAGCCAGATATTGCTATTGTAAACTTGGGAGTTATAACAGAAGCAAAAAACTTAGAAACTGCTCAAAGAGAAAATATAATAATAAGCAATAGAGTTATAGATAAACTTGAAGAAATAGGTGTACTTAGAAAAGATATACAGACTTCAATTTATAATATTGAACCTCAATATGATTATATTGAAGGTAAACAAATCTTTAGAAATTATAAAGTAACTAACATCTTTACTGTTACTATAAGAGATATAGAGAATGTAGGGGAAATAATAGATGCTGCAGTTAGTACTGGAGTAAATAATGTTGGAAACATAAATTTTACTATTTCTGATTATGATTATTACTATAAGAGAGCTTTGCAATCAGCAGTTATAAATGCTATAGAAAAAGCTGTAACTATTGGAGAAACTTTAAGAATTCCAGTTAATACAGTTCCTGTTAGTATAAAAGAACAACCACCTATACAGGAATTTGAAAGCAGAGCTATTATGAAAACTTATACAGCCAGCACTCCAGTAATGCCTGGTGAAATTGAGATAACTGCAACGGTAGAAGCAAGTTTTCAATATTAAAAATACTTTTATTAAATAAATATATATTTATTTTGATAATTTAAGTTATAGAGCTCTTTATGCTCTATGACTTGTTATGTATTCTTTGCTATGATTTTTTAAATAAAATTATAATAAAATCTCTGAATATATAATTTATATATCATTCAGAGATTTTTATTTTAAATAGATATTTTGAAATTATCTTAATATATTTTTAAATGAAGAAAACTGTCAATAAAAATACTTTTAAGTATAATATGTAGAAAAATGTATAAATTATTAATGTTTATTTAAAAAATAAATATGACTATTTGTATTTAAAATAGTCATATTAATCTAAATCCCTATAAAAAATTTTAATATATTATAAATGTATTAAAATATGTTTATAAATTTTTAAGATTGTTTAATTTGGAAGAAGATGCTAAAACTGAAATATTTGAATTTATAATTGATATTTTTTCGGTAATGGAGCTGTCTTCACCAAATAATATAGTGTCTGTAATCTTAATTATATCTACAGTATAAGTATAGCAACCAGAATGAGTGTTGAACTCTGAATAAGTGAAATTAAAAGAATTAGTAATATTTAATGATGCAGATAAAAGTCCAGTGGAATATGCCCAACTTCCTAAAGAAATTTTTGTTCCATTAATATCATATTTACTCAATTCAAAAGTTAGTGCAAATGGATTAATTTCTAAAGCATCTGATATAACTGCTTGATAATTAATAATACTATTAAAATCAATTTTTATAATTGGTTCACATAAACAAGTTGTATCGATAGTGGTGCTAACTAGTGTTATAGGAGTAGGAGTGTTAGAGGAAACACATACTCCATTTCCAGTATTATAGGATAAAAGCATTGATTTAGAAAGTGAATCTTTTGAAGAGAGTTTTTTTTCCATAGCACATTTATAGGGATCACATTTACAATACTCATTTTTAAAAGATCTGAATTTTGAATTCATAAATATTCCTCCCTTATTATATATTTGTAAAAATACAAAAGTATACTACATTATATGTAGTATAAAGACATTATAGTAATTATTCTGCAAATTCCTTAATTATAAAGAAATTTCTTACAACAATAAATAGGAGTCTCCTTAATAGAGACTCCTCTCAAATTAGAAAAATATGACATTTTATTTATAGATAAATCATAGTAATTAATTAACAAGAAGATGTTGCTGTTGCTGTAAGAGTTGAACTAATAATTGAAGCAGTTTCACTTGTAATAGTAACACCAAGCAATGAACTTCTAGTAGCTTGAACTATATCTACAGTATAAACACAACATGCTGGACATGTGTGACATTCACAATGAGTGAAGGCAAAAGTTTCAGTAATATTTACTGCAGCTGCTAATATTCCTATTGTAAAAGTCCAACTTCCTAGTGCTATTTTACTACCATTACCACAAGTTTTACTCAATTGGAAAGTTACTGTGAATGGAGTGGTTAGTACTGGTAGTACCCCTAAAGTAAGAAGTGCTTGATAATTAATTATACTAGAAAAATCAATTTTTACAGCTGGATTGCATAGACAAGTAGTATCTATTGTAACAGTAGCCACTGGTATAGGATTAAATTGAGTACCTGGAGTAACTGCTGGAATATTTAATCCGGTCCCAGTACCACAAGATAAAACTGTTGATCCTGGTAATGGACGATTAGGAATACAATTGCAGCTATTACAGCAATTGTTTTGTCTACAACAAGTAATTCTTGAATTCATAGATGTTCCTCCTTAATATTTTAATAAGTTTTACTTTTGTAAATTGTTTAAAAATGTGTAATATATTATATGGAATATTGGACAACTGTGTTACCTTAATAAAAATTAAAATTGAAAGAATTTAAATCTTTTATTTTTAAGATTAAATTAGCATATATCAGTGTTAATTTAATTAGCCTAAATAATAAATATAGATAATACAGAAAATTTATTTTTCAATGGATTAATTTTAAAATATATTACAAAAAATAAATTAGGAGCTTCATTGATAGAGGACTCCAATAAAATTTAAATATGATGCTTTATTTATATAATTAAGTTTAAAATTAATTAACAAGAAGATGATGCTATTGCTGTAAGACTGGAAGTAACAATTGAAGCAGTTTCTGTAGTAAGAGTAATATCAAGTAGTGCACTTCTAGTAGCATTAACTATATCTACAGTGTAAACACAGCATCCTGGACAAGTATTGCACTCACAGAAAGTGAAACTGAATGTCTTAGTGATATTTACTGCAACTGCTAATATTGCTTGTGTAAAAGTCCAGCTTCCTAGTGCTATTTTACTACCATTATCACAAGTCTTACTTAATTGGAAAGTTACTGTGAATGGAGTAGTTAATATTGGTAGAGCTCCTAAAGTAAGAAGTGCTTGATAATTAATTATGCTAGAAAAATGAATTTTTACACCTGGATTACATAAGCAAGTAGTATCAATTGTAACACTAGCTACAGGTATAGGATTAAATTGAGCACCAGGAGCAACTATAGTACCAGGAGCAACTGCTGGGATAGTTAAGCCACTTCCAGTACCACAAGATAATATTGATGAATTAGGTAGTGGATGACCTGGAACGCAATGACAAGTATTGCAGCAATCTATATCACAGCTCCATTTCTGCTCATGGCAGCATTTATCTTTATTGCAGTTATCATGGCATTTAAAAGAGTTAGATTTAGAATTCATAAATATGCCTCCTTAATATTTTCATAAATTTTAATTTTTTCATATTTAGGGGAAGGGTGTGATTAATAGAGAATTAAAAATAATACACAATTTAAAATCAAAAATTGTTATTTAAATTAGCTTAAATGAAATTAATATCTTTAAATGATTCTTTATAAAAAATAACTGTACTGCTTAAAAAACAAATGAATTCTAAGTTTCATAGCTTTATCCAAGGAATCTTTAACATTATGAGCTGAAATATGGAGGTAAGCAATACAGTGAAATATATTTAATATCTTTATGCCATCATATTATATTTTGAAAGAGCTAGAAAATATAATCACATGCCAATTTTCATATAACTTATAGTGATAAATATAAATTCTTAATTATGAATTATATAGTTGTAATTTAACATCCTAAAATGCATTTATTTTAATGTGTATTTTAATTTTGAGATTATTATAGTTAGAAATCAGGAGCCTCATTGATAGAGGCCTCCCATAGATTTAAAATATAATATTTTATTTATAGATAAGTTTAAATTTAATTAGCAAGAAGATGCTGCTACTGCTGTAAGACTTGAAGTAACAATTGAAGCATTTTCACTTGTAATAGTAACACCAGCTAATGTACTTCCAGTAGCTTGAACTATATCTACAGTGTAAACACAGCAGCCTGGGCAAGAATGACATTCACAGAAATTGAAACTAAAAGTTTTAGTAACATTTACTGCAAGTGCTAGTATTGCTTGTGTAAAAGTCCAGCTTCCTAGTGCTATCTTACTACCGTTATCACAGGTCTTACTTAATTGGAAAGTTACTGTAAATGGAGTGGTCAATACTGGTAGTGCACCTAAATCAAGAAGTGCTTGATAGTTAATTATGCTAGAAAAATGAATTTTTACACCTGGATTGCATAAGCAAGTAGTATCAATTGTAACACTAGCTATTGGTATAGGATTAAATGGAGTACCAGGAGCAACTGCTGGAATATTTAATCCACTTCCAGTACCACAAGACATTATTGATTGACCAGGTATTGGATGACCTGGAACACAATGACAAGTATTACAACACTCTATATCGCAGTCCCATCTATGCTCATGATAACAAGATTTGTCATTGCATCTATCGTTACATTTGCAAGGATTACATCCACATTGTCTACAACTTAAAGATTTAGATTTTGAATTCATAAATAAGCCTCCCTTATACTTTTGTAAATAAATATGCCTCCTTAATATTTTCATAAACTTTAAATTTTTCACCTTTAGGGAAACAGTTTACTCAATAGAGAATTAAAAATAATTCATAATTTGAAATCAAAAATTGTTATTTTAATCAGTTTTAATGAAATTAATGTCTTTAGATGACTTTTTATTAGCAACATAATTACTAGTTCTTTATAAAAAATAACTGCGCCGCTTAAAAAACAAATCAATTCTAAGTTTCATAACTTCATTTAAGATGAATACTCGACATTGTGAATTGAAGTATGGAAGTAAGCAATACAGTTAAATATATTGAATATTTTTATGCCATCATATTATATTTTGAAAGAACTAGAAAAGATAATTATATGATAATTTATAGTTAGAAATCAGGAGCCCCATTTATAGAGGTCTCCTATAGATTTAAAATATAATATCTTATTTATAGCCAAGTGTAAACTCAATTAGCAAGAAGAAGCTGCTATTGCTGTAAGGCTTGAAGTAACAATTGAAGCAGTTTCACTTGTAACAGCAACAGTACCAGCTAATGCACTTCTAAGAGCTTGAACTATATCTACAGTGTAAACACAGCATCCTGGGCAAGCATGGCATTCACAGAAAGTGAAAGAGAAAGTTTCAGTAATATTTACTGCAACTGCTAATATTCCTATTGTGAAAGTCCAGCTTCCTAGTGGTATTTTACTTCCATCATTACAAGTCTTACTTAATTGGAAAGTTACTGTAAATGGAGTAGTTAATAATGGACCTGCTCCTAAATCAAGAAGTGCTTGGTAGTTAATTATGCTAGAAAAATCAATTTTTATGCCTGGATTACATAAGCAAGTAGTATCAATTGTAACACTAGCTACTGGTACAGGGTTAAATGAAGTACCAGGAGCAACTGCTGGAATGTTTAATCCAGTTCCAGTACCACAAGACATTATTGATTGACTAGGTAGTGGATGACCTGGAACACAATGACAAGTATTACAGCACTCTATATCACAGTCCCATCTATGCTCATGGCAGCAAGATTTGTCATTACATCTATCGTTACATTTACAAGGATTACATCCACATTGGTTACATCTTAAAGATTTAGATTTTGAATTCATAAATAAGCCTCCCTTATACTTTTATAAATTATTTTAAAATATTTTATATTGAAGTTTTTATTGTTTATATATCAGATAAGTGTGCTTAACATAACTTTAAATTAGTTACAACCGCAGTCATCGTCGTAGTCATCAGAAAATAATGGTCTCAATTTTTGGTCTGGATAGAATTTTGGTGGTGGTAATTTACAGAATAATTCACATGGGTCTTCTGCTGGTTCTTCTTTACACTGTTTAGGTACTGGACAATAACCATAAGCAGGAACTAGTAGTTGAACAACAAGTTCACATTTAACTATTAAATGGAAGCCTAAAGTTATATCTAAAACATCACAGCATTGACAATCTTTAGTGATTACTCCATCAAGACAGTCTGCTACTAATTCAAGTTTTATAATCTCGGAATCACATACTTCATCATCATCTTCACAAGGGCATATATTGCTAGAAGTGGTTTTAGCTATTGAGTCAGGACAGTAAAGTCTAGAAATGACCTCAGTTCTATTTATCTCAAATAGCTCACTTTGAGTAGTACCACATGTATCTAAGAAGTCTGCGAAAAATGAAATCATAAAAGAAATAATAACTTTTTTATAACCTGGTTTACCGTTAATAGGAATTTTATCTACAGATAAAAGTTTAATATTAAAATCTCTACATCCTAAAAAGCGTTTTGGTTCTCTTAGTGGATTACTTCTTAATTCTTCATCAGTACAATGTGTATCAGGGCCTTCTTTAAATTTTAGACATCTTTTAATTAAACATTGGTCAAATACTTTAGGTACTTCGATACATACCAATTCTACTGGGTCAGGAAGGTATCCTTGTTTATTCACTAGCCCAGGACGTGGTGAGAAATTATCATGAGTAATTGCCATATATTTTCCTCCTTTTTACATAGGATATTCTTACTTACATTACATTGTATGTAAACAAAATAATTATGTGATAGTTTAAATGTGGTCATATATATATAAATAAAAAAATATAATTTTATAAAGAGGTGAAATATATGAATAATACTTGGATTTTTTATAATAAAGAAAATAATTTATGGAAATTTGATTTAAAAAAAAATGGAGACTTTATTTATAATATTATGTATTCAGAAGATAGATGGACTAATGAAAATAAAATAGATACAAATGTATTAGACTTTAAGATGGAAGTAGATAAAGAAGAAAACATTCATATTATATATAGTAAGAAAGGACAGCTAAAATATTGTATTTGGAATAGAGAACAATGGCTGGGAAAAATACTATATGAATTTGAAGATAAGGATAGTGAAATTAGAGAAATTACTTTAGTTATGTTAGAAAATAATATAAATGCATTTTTTATCTTAAAGAGCATAAAAAATCCTTCTGTAGGAACTCTTATGCACTATATATTAGGTAAAGATAATGCAACAATCAATACAATTCAAGAAATTATGCTTATACCTAATGTAGAAAATCATTATCATGTTGAAATAGTTAATAAAAATAATATTTATGTATTTTTTATTAATAATCAACAGCCAGAAATAGAAGTGAAAAATTTTATATATGAAAATTCAAAATGGAGTGTACCTAAAAAATTATATGATATAAAAGGAAGCAATATAGATTTTTGTACTATGTTATCAAAGGATAAAATTCATATTTTAAATTTATCTAAGGAACAAAATATATACTCTTTAGAGGCAGTTTACATTGATATTAATGGAGAGATGAGATATAGCAAGCTTTTTGAAGGAGAGGATGAAATTATTAATCCAATTTTAATAGAAAAAGAAAATATTTTATGGGCAATGTGGAGGCAGGGAAAGGACATAATTTGTGATTTATTTGAAGAGGAGTGGAACCCACCTTTTAAGTTAGATACTAAAGGAGAAGAAGAAATTTTATTATATAATTGCATATTTGGAGATGATGATAAAAAAATAAAAGGTAATAAACTCTTAGGTACAAATTCTGAACCTATAAAATTTTTTGTACCGGATACTCCTTTAAATATGAGAAAAAAATATGAAAAATTACCATCAAATGCTGGAAAAGAAAAGGTTTCAAATGTATCAGAATTAAAGGAATTTAAAGAATTAGAGGACATAATATATAATTTGAAATTACAGTTAAAACAAAAGGAAAGCATTATTACACAGCTGGAAGAGCAAATAAGCAATGTGGTTTATAAGAATAAAAGACTTCAAGAAAAATCTAGTATTTTCAAGCAAATATATGAAGAAGCTCAAGAGGGATTAAAGGAGAGAAAAAAACAGCTGGATGAGTTGCAGGAAAAATTAGATAGTGTAGTTAATGAAAATCAAAATTTAAATTTGCAGATAGAAGAATTAAATAAAGATAAGGAAAAGTTGCAGGAAATTATAAATGAAGCAACTCTTAAAAATGAATTGATAAGTGAAGAATTTGAATTGACAAATAGTGAAAGGGAAGAGTTAGAAGAAAGTTTGGAGAAGGCAATTATTGAAAATAAAACTATAAAAGAAAGCATTAAAAGTATAATTAGAGAAAAAGAAGATATCCAAGATACACTAGAAACAATAAAAAAACAGTTAAACATAATGACTAAAGAAAAAGAAGATATTGCTTTGATGCTTAAACAAATCAATAATGAAAAGATTAAATTGCAAAGAGAATTGGAAGAGGAGATGAATAAATCTATCATAAGTAAAATTTTAGGAAGGAGGGATGAAGTTTAGAGGCTATGTCATCATCAAAAATAATAAAAAAAATAACCTATTGTGTATCAAATTTAGAAGATAAGACTATAACATTTATTGATGGAGAAAAGAATACAATAATAAAGACTGTTAATATTTCTTGCAAACCTTTTAGCATATCATCAAATAATAATGGAGACATTTATGTTGGCAGTTATGAAAACCCTATTACAGTTATAAATAATTCTAATAAAGAAATAAGGAAGTTAAATATACCTAATAATGGGGATTTAACAGTGGATAGCATAAATGGGAGAATATATGTGTCCAATACTTCAGAAGTATTAGTTTATGATATATTTACTGAAAAAGAAATAGCAAAGATTATGGGATTTATGGTTATAAAGAGCATGACATTAGATAAACAGGGAAAGCAGCTGGTGGTCTTAGATTCAGTTCGTAAAGATTTAACCATATATGATACATGTAACTTTAGATTGTTGGCAAAAATTAAAAATGTTGGTGCAAAACCTAGTTATATTTTAATAAGTGATGATAATAAATTTGTATATGTAGCAAATGAAGGTATAAAAAGGGATAGGATATGTACTATTTCAATAGTTGGTACTGAGAAAAAAGAAATTTTTCAAATTGAACTGCCAGAAAACTCCTCTATAACAAGTTTGGCAGTTAAAGACAATATCTTATATTGTGCCAATAAGGGGCTTAATAGGATAGAAATAATAAACATTACAACTAATACAATAGAAGGGTTTATCACAACTACACTGCCAGAGCCACAAAGTTTGTTGGTGACTCCAGATAAAGATAAGCTTATAGTCACTGATAGAAATTGTGGTGGTCAAGGGGCATTAGACATAATTGATACAATTAGTAACTCTATAGTTAATACAATTTTTATAGAAGGAAATAATAGTCAACCTTATGATGTTACATTGATTTTAAATGAAGAGTCTTTTGAAAATGAAAATTTTACTGATTTAACTGCTATAGAAGAAATAAAAGAGGATATAGAATTAATTCCAATAATAGCAAAAAAAATATTTTCTAGTTACAAAGAAACCATTTCTTTCTCAGAGATTATAGCAGATATTCCTAAAATTTATAAAGGACCATTTGCTTTTCAAAGAATTACAGTCAATAAGGGATTCATAGCAAATAAAACAGAGATAAAAGAAAAAGCTGATGATGATAAAAATATTTCAAAAATTAAATTTACCTTAAGAATTCCATATAATATTGAATTTAGAGATTGTAAACGTAAGAAAAGGCATATAAAAAAATTCTTAGAAAAAAATAGAGAGGTTTTAGTATCTATACCTAATTCAAATGAAGTAAGTGAATTAGAGGTAATGGTAAAAACCAATCCTAAAATTAAAGAATCTCCTACTTTGATTAAAGATGTATTTTATTTTTCTGTGGATGTATTTACAGAAATAAAAGTTGTAGGAGAAATTGAAACATTAATTTCATCAGTATAAATTATGATTATACAATAATAATGAAGAAAGTTAAAAAGATGTTAGCTTTAGATGGTGGTAAAATTTGAAAATAAAGTTTAAAATTCAATCTATTAAAATAAAACACTAGGATTAGTATATCTAGTGTTTTATTTTAAAAGAAGAAAGTATAGGAAACTAAAGTAAACTTTTATTAAGAAATAGTATTAATTATTATGAAGCTTCATAGGCGAATAATTGTATCAATTGGAAAATAGTAACATATATTAATATAGTAGCAATAACTGTGGGGGAGATGAGGTGTCTAGGTTTTTTTGTAGAAAAACTAAAAAGAGAATAGGAGCAATAATAGTAGCAGTAGGTCTTGGGATACTTTTAGCAATGCTAGTTCCTTTTTGGGGATGGGTTGTAGCAATGGGATGTGGAATTATAGTTCTAGGATGGAAGGTTATGGAGGATAATGATTAATTTGTAGGGGGGAAATTATGAAGATATTTGCAATAAAACTTCCAAAATTTTTATCTAAAATAATTGGTATATTTGTTAGAAAAAAGTAACATAAAAAAAGCAACTCGCTTATGAGTTGCATTTTTTAAGCCTATATAGCACGTTGAACTTTACCTGAACGTAAACATCTAGTACATACATGAATAGTTTTAGGAGATCCTTTAACTATAGCTTTAACTCTCTTTAAATTTGGAGCCCATTTTCTTCTAGATTGACGGTGTGAGTGGCTGAATTGAGTACCAGATACAACACCTTTATCGCATATATCACATCTTCTTGACATTATAAACACCTCCTTAAAATAACCAACAATGTTAAATCAAACATACAATATTTTAACATAGTCATTATAGACTATGCAAGTAAAATGTAAAATAATTAACGGAAATTCTATTAATTACAAATTAAAATTGTTGAATTAATTTACTTTATAATATAGAATATCTATATAGTGTTATTAAGGAGGAGTTATTATGAAAGCTAGCATAACAAATCAAATAGGTAACGTATATTATTCAGAAGAAGTTTTAGCAAATATTGCAGGTGTATCAACAATGGAATGTTATGGTGTTGTTGGTATGGCTTCAAAAAATGCTACAGATGGATTATGGGAGCTTTTAAAGGGTGAAAACCTAAGTAAAGGTGTGAAAATAAATGCGAAAAATGAATCCTTAACAGTGGAATTATATATAATAGTAGAGTATGGAACTAAAATTTCAGTAATAGCTAATAATATAATTCAGAAGGTTAGATACAATATGGAAAACTTTACAGGACTTAAGGTTTCACAAGTTACAGTAAATGTTCAAGGTGTGAGGGTCTAGGAGGTATCGACATTGAAATACTTAAAAATAAATGGGCATGATTTTTGCAATATGATTAGAAATGCCTCTAATAAGTTAGAGGAACAAAAAGAGTATGTAAACTCACTAAATGTGTTCCCTGTGCCAGACGGAGATACAGGAACTAATATGTCTATGACATTTAAAACTGCAGTTGGTGAAGTAGAAAATTTAGATAAAGAAACTGTAGGAGAAATATCCAAAAGGCTAGCAAGAGGAGCACTTATGGGTGCTAGAGGTAATTCAGGTGTTATTCTATCTCAAATATTTAGAGGTATAGCAAAAGGGCTTGAAGGCAAAACTGAAGCATCAGTAGAAGATATTAAAGAAAGTATGGTACAAGGTGCTAATTTTGCTTATAAAGCAGTAATGAGACCAACAGAGGGAACTATACTTACAATAATAAGAGCTGCAGCTGAAGGAATAAAAACAAGCAATGCTAAAGATATAACTGATTTGTTTGAAGAAATATGCAAGAATTGCGAAGAAATGTTAAATAAGACTCCTGAAATGTTGCCACAGTTAAAGCAGGCTAAAGTTGTAGATGCTGGTGGAATGGGACTTCTAATTCTTTTTAAAGGTATGTATGAAGTCTTAAAAAATGACCTTAAGGTTGATCTTAATACTAAAGTTTCAGAAAATAAAACCGTGGAAGTTGCAAGTCCAGAAGTTCATATTGATTCTGCTGATATTAAATTTGGATATTGTACAGAGTTTATGATATTATCTGATAAAGTTAATATTCCTGAGTTTAAAGAAGAACTTGAAAGACAGGGAGATTCAATAGTATTGGTAGGATTAGATGATATTGTTAAGGTTCATATTCACACTAATGATCCAGGAAAAATACTTTCAAAAGCTGTTACTTTTGGTGAACTATCTAAAATTAAGATTGATAATATGAGAGAGCAGCATAGAACTTTGATGGATTACGGAGAAGAAAATGCTACTGAATTAATTACTGAAGCAGAGCCACAAAAAAAATATGGATTTGTAACAGTTGCTAGAGGTGAAGGCATTAAGAGCATTTTTGAAGATTTAGGAGTTAATGTGGTAATAGAAGGCGGTCAAACTATGAATCCTAGTACACAGGATATAGTTGACAGTATAAATAAAGTAAATGCAGAAAATGTTTTTGTGCTTCCAAATAATAAAAATATAATAATGGCAGCAAATCAAGCTGTAGAATTGGTAGACAAAAATGTAATAGTTATACCTACCACTACAATACCACAGGGTATTACAGCTATAACTATGTTTAATAGTGAAATTTCACCAGAAGAAAATAGTGAAAGTATGACAGAAGCTACTAAGAATGTTACATCTGGTTCAGTAACTTATGCAATTAAAGATACTGAAGATAATGGTAGAGTTATAAAAGAAGGAAATATTCTTGGACTTATAGAAGGCAAGATTAGCAAAATTGGAACTGATGTATATGAAACTTGTGAAGAATTAGTTTCTAGTATGATAAATGACTATAGTGAACTTATTACAATTTTCTATGGAGAAGATTGTGACGTTAACGAAGTAAATAAACTTGTAGAAAAGTTAGAAGAAAAATATCCAGATATGGATGTTCAATGTTTTGACGGAAAGCAACCATTATATTATTTTATTACATCTGTAGAGTAAAAAGCCTTAGGGCTTTTTTTCTATGTGTGGTATATTTATATTGAGTAAACAACTTTAAATATTATATTTGGAGTGAAAGTTATGAATTTGTATAATGATATTAGCTATGTTAAAGGCGTAGGTCCTAAAATGGCAGAAAAACTTAATAAATGTGGAATTTACAGTGTTTTAGATTTGCTTTTGTACTTTCCTAGAGATTATGAGCTAATGACTGTAGGAAATGATATCAGTGAATTTAATGAAAAGGATAAGGTTATATTAGAGTGCAGGGTAGTAAGCATATTAAGGGATATAAGAACAAGAAATAATAAAATTCTTTCCACTGTAATATTTAAATCTAATAACAAAACTTTTAAAGGGCAATGGTTTAATCAGCCCTATGCTAAAAATAGTTTTAGAATCAATGAAAAATACATATTAACAGGAAAAATTGAAAAATTTAATAATGAAATCAGAATGAGTAACCCTAAAATACTTAGAAATACAACCTTAGATGATAATAAAATATTAGCTAAGTATTCCCTTAAGGAGAATTTAAGTAATAATTTTTTAAATAAAATTGTTACTGAAGTTTTATCCCATACAAAAATCATTGAAAATATGCCTGAGAAAATTATTAAAAAATACAATTTTATTTCGTTAGATGAAGCAATAAGACATATTCACAGTCCAAAGGATAACAATAGTTTAAAAGAAGCTAAAAGAAGATTAAAATTTCAAGAATTGTTTACATATTCCATGAAGGTATTATTACTTAAAGAATTAAATAAAAGTTATAATGGAATACCATTTAAAATATGTGATGAACTTACAACTCTTAAAGAAAAGTTGCCTTTTAATTTGACAGAGGCTCAAAATAGAGTTATAAGAGAAATTTTAATAGACCAAAAGAAAAATACTGTTATGAATAGATTAGTTCAAGGTGACGTAGGAAGTGGAAAAACCATAGTAGCATTAATATCACTATTTAATGTTATAAAAAATGGATATCAAGCTGCAATGATGGCACCTACAGAAATACTAGCTAAACAACATTACTATGAAGCTGTAAAACTTTTTGAAGATTTTAATATAAAGATAGAACTTTTAACAGGAAGTACTACTGCAAAAAATAAAGAGTTGATTAAAACAGCTTTAGCAAGTGGTGAAATAGATCTTTTAATAGGAACTCATGCACTTATTGAAGATAATGTAGTATTTAAAAAATTAGGTATGATTGTAACTGATGAACAGCATCGTTTTGGCGTAAATCAAAGAAATAAATTAGGAACTAAAGGAGAAAATGCTGATGTACTTGTAATGAGTGCTACTCCTATACCAAGGACTTTAACTCTTTATCTATATGGAGATTTGGATGTATCTATAATAGATACTCTTCCGCCAGGAAGAAAAAAAGTAGATACATACTATATAGATAAAAAAGAACGAGATAGAGTATATAATTTTGCATTAAAAGAAATTGGAGAAGGACGTCAGGTTTATATAGTATGTCCTTTAGTTGAAGAAAATGAAGATTTGAAACTAAGCTCTGTAGAAAGTTTATATTTAGAAATAAAAGAAAAATATTTTAAAGGTATTGAAATTGAAATACTTCATGGTAAAATGCCTAATAAAGAGAAAAATTTAATAATGGAAAGTTTTAAAGAAGGAAATATTAAAGTTTTAATTTCTACCACAGTTATTGAAGTAGGGGTAAATGTACCTAATGCTACTTTAATGATAATTGAAAATGCAGAAAGATTTGGACTATCTCAACTTCATCAATTAAGAGGAAGGGTAGGAAGAGGAAGTTATAAGTCATATTGCATATTGATAGCAGACATAAAAAGTAATACAACCAAAAGACGAATGGACACTATGAAAAACAGTAATGATGGATTTTTTATTGCTGAAGAAGATCTTAGAATTAGAGGAGGTGGAGAAGTCTTCGGATTTAAGCAGTCAGGTGAAAGCGGTCTTTTACTTGCAGATTTATCAGAAGATTTTCAGCTTTTTAAAATGGCCAATAAAGAGGCTAAAGATATAATATTTAGCAGTGATGAAGAAAATTTGAAAATTAAAGAAGAAATAAGAAAAAACCTTGAAAAAAGTTCTAAGTATATTTGTTTTAATTAATTTATGATTGTTAAAATTTTATATAGAGTTTACATAGTGTATAATTTATAATTATATTAAAATTATTAAAGTAAAATCTAAGGAGGAAATTGATGAGAGTTATTGCTGGAAAAGCTAAAGGGAGAAAATTATTACCACCAGAAGGTATGGGTACTAGACCAACTTTAGATAGAATAAAGGAATCTATATTTAATATAATACAAAACAGGGTAAGAGATTCACTAGCCATTGATATATTTTCAGGCACAGGAAGCTTAGGTATAGAGGCTGCTAGCAGAGGAGCAAAGCACACCTACCTAATAGAAAAAGGTGACAGTAGTTATAATCTTTTAAAAAAGAATGTAGAAAACTTAAAATTTCAAGATATATGCACAACTTTAAAAGGTGATTGTTATCAATATCTAGAGGAATTTGGAAAAGAAAAAAAAGTTTTTGATCTTATATTTATAGATCCACCTTATGCTAAGGAGATGATACCACCAGCTATAGAGTTAGTTTCAAAATATAATCTTCTTAAAAAAGATGGGCTTATTGTTACAAAAATAGATTCAGGTGAAATCCTATATGAAGGAAATAATGAAATAATATTAATTGATAAAAGAAAGTATGGAAATACAACAGTATGTTTCTATGAGTATAAGGAGATATAAAAGATGAGAAAAGCAGTTTATCCTGGAAGCTTTGACCCTATAACTAATGGGCATTTAGATATAATAAAAAGATCCTCTTATGTTTTTGATGAGGTAATAGTTGCAGTTTTAATAAATCCTGACAAAAAAGGTTGGTTTGAAGTAGAAGAAAGAGTAGCTCAAATACAAAAGGTTATAGCAACTTATAAGAATGTTAAAGTTAAAAGTTTTAGTGGATTATTAGTAGACTTTATGAATGAAGAACAAGCAGATGTAATAGTTAAAGGTCTTAGATCTATGTCTGATTTTGACTATGAATTTCAAATGGCACTTATGAATAAAAAACTAGATAAAACCAAAGAAACTGTATTTATGATGACAAACTCTAAGTATTCTTATTTAAGTTCTTCTGCTACAAAACAGGTTGCACTATTTGGAGGTTGTCTTGAAGACTTAGTTCCTAATGAAATTAAAGAAGAATTAAAGGAAAGAGCTAAAATCAAGAGGAGGAATGATGGTGGACAAAAAAGTTAACAACATCTTAGAACTTATAGATTATCTTGAACAAACAGTAAAAACTTCTAGTAATTTACTTGGAAAAGTAAATTTAAGCAAGAAAGAAATGCTTAGTATTATAAGTGCATTAAAGGCAGACTTACCAGAACAATTTATAGAAGCAAAAGAAATTGTTGAAGCTAGGGAACAAATATTAGATTCTGCTAGAAGAGAGGCTGAATCTATAAGAGAAGATGCTAGAAGAAGAATCCAAAGAGAATTTGAAAACTCTGATATAATAAAGGCAGCAGAACACAAAGCTAATGAAATTCTTCAAGAAGCTAATGCAGAAGCAAGAGAGATAAAATTGGAAGCTAATAAATATGCTAAGGAATTAAAATCTGGTGTGCTAAATTATGCAGATGAGACATTAAGCAATCTTCAAAAAGAGCTGGATGTCAATGGAGAAGCTATGATTATAAAGATTAATAAAGAAGTAGATGCTATGCTTAGAAGTATGCATAAAGAGATTACAAGCACTACTGCTGTTGTTAGAGAAAATATAAAGGATTTAGCTAATATGAAATAATGCTTATAAACTAATTATTTTAATTTATAAGCATTAATAAAAATTTTTATATTAAATAAGGGATAATTTTTATAACAAATTGAAAAGTGTAAAAGCTAAGACTCTATTTTAGTTACAATTAAAGGTAATATTATGGCAAGTATAATTATTAAATATATGTGAGAGCTATTTGTTATGTAATAGCTGTTTTGTAAAAAAGCTTCTTGAGAAAATTTGAAAATAGATAGTTTACATAATAATAAAGTTATTAAGGAACTAATTGCACCTTGAATTACTTTATAAAACAAATATTTTTTCATGGAAACTTTAAATTTGTATACTAAAGAATAAACTTGAGAAGTTATTGAAAGTCCACTAAAAGTAATTAAAAAGCTTAATAACAAAAGCTTAGTATTCAAATCAATAGATGATTTAGTTATAATACTGCACCCATTTGTTATTTCAATCATTCCTAAAACTAATCCTTGAATAACTTCAAAAGGTATAGTTGTAAAATTAGATATTCTTTCTAAGGTAATGTTAAATAAAACATTGCCTTTTATTATGTTTATAATCACTGAGAAAATTACTATGAATCCACCTATAGATAAGGCATTTTTAATGGCATCTTCTATGGAGTTCTTAAAAGCTACCCCTATGTTTAAATTGTTGCCATATACAAATAAATTTTTAGTAGAATCAGAATTATTTTTCTTGTATCTGTTAGGAAGTATTAAGCCCATTACTATACAAGAGAGAAAGTTGGACAGCAATAATAAATATCCAATGTGAACATTCCCTAACATTGCAGTACCAACAGCTCCTACTATAAAGAGTGGACTACCATTAGAGGCAATATTTAAAAGCCTTTCATAGGTTTTGTAGTCAATTAAATTTCTTTCATATATATCACTGGAATACCTAGCACCTAAAGGATAACCACAAAAGGCACTAACAAGTATTGCTAAGCTGCAGTTTTTCGAAAGACCCAGTGGATATGAAATTATTTTTCCAAGTATTTTAGAGTAAATTTGAATTCCACCAAAAGAAATAATCATATTTATTAATACTAAAAATGGAAATAACGATGGGAATACTGAATTAAAAAATAATTTAACTCCATCTATAGTAAATCCCATACATTCTTTTGGATTAGTTATTATATAAATGATGATTAATGATGCTAAAATAGTAAGTATAGCGTTAAATCCATAACTTTTTATAAGCTTATATAATATAATCAATGAAATAATTAAAAGAATAACGTACATGAATCTCAATATTATGCAACTCCCCCAAGTATAATATACATATATAAAATATATTTATGGAAAGGACAACTTATGTATTAATTTTAAAGAAATCCTGAAGTCAATCAGGATTTCTTTAATGGACTGGTCAAATAATCTTCATTGTATCTATAATTTTTATTTAATAAGCTGTAAGTTCTAGAAGCTTGAAGTTCCAATTTTAATGTATCATTTAAGGTTTTAGGCAGTTTTGTATAAAGTGGAATATCACTGTTGTTTTTTATGGATTTTAATATGGATTTTCCCTTTTCATTAAAGCCTAAAACTCTGGCATAGCTACAAGGATTCCTTCTAAGGTCATTAGAAGGAAAGTTCTCAAAGCCTATAAAATACTGACAGAGTATTCTGCTGATGCGAGTACGAGTATATCTTTTAGATTTAATTTTTTCTATTATTTCATCGTAATTATTACTTTCACAGATAGAGTTGTATATTCTATTATGTAATCCTTCAGAGACATCAGGAATTTTTTCAAGAGAATTCTTATCTAAAAAACTTTTATATTTAATATAAGGAAACATAGATTTATCAAAAGTAAAATTATAGTTTTCACTTTGAAGTTTTTTTAGATGATTAAAAACAGAAGGTGGTATATGACATTTCAAATTGTCTATAGGTTCTTTGCTTTTTATGAACTCTCTAATGGATGTAGCACTAGAAAATACAGGGTTAAGAGCTGTACTGTTGTAAGATGCACCTTCTCTTTTAATTGTATAAGGCTTTATAGTGCTTTTTAATTTTAATAAACTTTTTATATATTCAATTCCAAGTATGTTATTGGAGGAATTTAATATTTTTTCTAAATCATCTATATTGTGATTTTTCTTTTGCAAATAATAAAGTAAAGCCTGGGAACGAGCAGTAGGATATAGGGTTCCATTTTGAAGATTTTCTTTTAAAATTTTTTTGAAATCTTCTGGCTCTTTTGCAAGTGTTTTTGAAATTTCCATAAGTATATCTACATCTCCATGTTCACTGCCAAAACAAATACTGTCAACTACAGATAGGCTATTTAAAAGACTTATAGCTCCAAAAGCAAAAAATTCTGCAGAAGAAACACTATAGAGCGATGGAAGCTCAAAAATCAAGTCTACACCGCTATCTAATGCCATTTGAGTTTTATTATATTTGTCTACTATAGAAGGAATCCCTCTTTGATTAAAATTCCCACTGAGTACTGCTATAAGCACATCACAATTTGTAAGTTCTCTACTTTTATTTATGTGATAAATATGACCGTTATGCAATGGGTTGTATTCAACTATAATTCCACATACTTTCACTGTAAATTCACCTCATAGTTTATAATTAGCATAATCAATTGAGAATAGAGTACTGGTTATTGATGTAAAAAACAACTTTAATGGCATTTAAATTCTCAATTAAGTATAGATGTATCATTTTTAAATTTAATCTATTCCTGAAAATAATCAATGTTTATTAGTATATTGGACTAAAATTCAATTCACAGCTCACAATACACAATTATAGACATTTCTTAGCTACTTCTGAGAAATTTAAAATTGATACTGTAGCGGTGAGCAGCATTCGTCATAATCATTAGCAATTTTATATTGCTAGTGAAAAATAATTTCCACCTTAATTGTGAATTGTGAATTAATATATCAAACTGTAACTTATATTCAGATATATGTTAAATTTTAAGTATACATAATATTAAAGCCTTATTTGAAATTTGAAAATTTTATTATAAAGCTTTGGGTTTTTAATTTGTATTATAAGTCATATTTACAAAAATAACTAGGTGCTATAATAGATATTTTATATTTTAAATTTTTTATAAATTTCTCAATATACCAAATATCATTGACAAATACAGCAGATTTATTTAAAAATATGAAGATTTATTTAAAAATATTTTGTTAATTTTTGCTTGGCTATTTAAAATGAAATTTTACAACTTATTAC
>NZ_JACSQB010000110.1 GCF_014836835.1 Clostridium faecium
AATTTATATTTTCTTTTCCAAAAAGCTCATTTATACTCTTTGTAAAAAACTCCCTATATTCTTTCATCTCATCATCTTTATAAATATATTTTCCATAACTAAATTGACCAAATTTAAACTTTCTTAATTCTTCTTCCATAGGTAAAATACTTTTAGGAAATATACTCAATATATTTTCTTTAGCTCTTTTAGTAAATCTATGAGAAATTACTTCAAAGTTTATTTTTTTATTTGGAATTTTTTCTTTAATCTTATATAAAAGTTTATAATATTTTTCTTGATAATTATCCTCCAAAAATACTGGAGCAATTATAAAACCCAAATTGTATCCTGCATCACTTACTTTTTTAGCTGCTTTTATTCTTTCTTCAAAACTAGGTGTTCTATGTTCAAAATTATTTATTACTTCATTTATGTTTAAACTAAATCTTATAGTAGTTCTACCATTATGTTTTGCATCTAAAAGACTATCCACATCTGTATATTTAGTAACAAATCTAAAAAGTGCTTTTTCATTTTCACCAAAATACTCAATAGCTTTCTTTAAAGCTCCTGTATATTGTTCTACTGGTATAGGATCTGAAGTAGCAGCTCCTTCAAATATTGTTATATTAGGTATTCTCTCTTCTATATATTTTCTTGCTTTTTCTAATATCTCTTCAACATTTACATGAATCTTTGTATATGGCCTTTTTCCCATTTGGGTGTTTAAATAACAATACTCACACATTCCCATACATCCACTAACTAACGGAAGTTGATAATGAGCTGATGGTTTACAAGATTCAAATTTTAATGTGTTTCTTACTCCTACAACTAAGGTATTTTTTCCTTCTCCATACATTTCCCTAGGACTCTTACCTGGACTTCCAGATATTCTACCGCTTTTAGAATACTTTATTTCCACATCTTGAGTTTTAAAAAATTCTAAAAGCTCCTTTCCTTTATCATACGTCAATGCTCCTTCTTCAAAAATTACCCTCTTAGGATTAAACATTTATATCACCTCACCAATAGTGTTTGTAGAAAAATTAATACTAAACATAGGGTTCACTATTTTACATTATATTTGCTTTTAAATTTTTAACTTTCTTTATAAATTTAATTTTAAAATAAAATTTCACATACTTAAGTACTTTTCTTATGAATAAAATTGTACAACCCCTTATATATTTAAAGTATATAGATAAGAATATGGGGGAGATATACTTGAAGAAACAATTGGCTTTAATTTTTCAAACAGCTACAGTTTTTGTGGGTACTATTGTTGGTGCAGGATTAGCATCTGGTCAAGAAATAACTCAGTTTTTTACTACATATGGATATAAAAGTTTCATTGGGTTGTTAATTTGTGCAATATTTTATATATTTGTTAGCTCTATGATAGTATCCATAAGTTTACGCTACAATTTAAATTCTTATACTGAACTTATAAATCTAGTAAGCCCTGGTTTTCTAGGGAAGATTACTGATATTTTAACTAGCTTTTTTCTATTAGCTGGTTCAGCAATAATTTTGGCTGGTGGAGGAGCATTATTAAAACAATACTTTGGTATTCCAAGGTATGTTGGAATTGTTTTAATGGCAACAGTTTCTCTTATTACATTACTTAGAGATACAAAGGGATTGATTGCTATTAATTCTTTTATTGTGCCTTCTCTTTCTACTATTATAATTGCTGTATTTACTCTATATTTAATATATCATAGAGATAATATGTCTTTAGAATTTATGAAAACTGTTCCTATGCATAAAAATATTATAATACCTTATCAATGGATAATTTCTTCATTTTTATATGCAGGATTTAATATGCTATCCTGTAGCGGGGTTCTTGTGCCGGTGAGTAAAGAAATGAAAAACAAGTCTATGATTATAATTGGTCTTATATTAGGATCATTATTGTTAACTTTATTAGGTTTTTTAATAAATTCTATGCTGCTTGTAAATATTCCAAATATATTTAAATATGAAATACCACTACTTCATGTAGCAAGCAAATTCGGACCATTAATGCAGGTTCTTCTCCTGCTTGTTATTTGGTGTGAAATGTTTTCAACAGAAGTGTCAGATATATATAGCGTAGGAAAAACTCTTGAAAAAAAATTTAATATACCATATAAAAAAGCTGTAGTTATAATCCTTCTTATTGCCCTTCCAGTTTCCCAAATAGGTTTTAAAAATTTAATAACTTATTTGTATCCTGGTTTTGGTATCATAAGTTTGATATTTGTGGTACAAACTTTTATATTCTATATAAAAAAGTGTAGAAAATAGATAAAACCTTACCTAGGATTGCTTTAATGCTAATCCTAGGTAAGGTTTTTAATATTTAAGTAAAAACTAACAATTATTTAAACTATACATTATTTTTTATATTAAGTTATAATTTTAATGTATTGTGCACATTGAAAATGTTTTTTGTTGCATAATTGAAATCTTTTTTATTTAGGAGAATTACTATGAAAAATTTATATATGCTAAAAAATTGTAACCTTTGTCCTAGAAACTGTTCTGTGGACAGAACTATTGGAAATTTAGGATTTTGTAACTCAAGCTCAAATATAAAAGTTTCTAAGGTTTCGAAACATTATTGGGAAGAACCTTGCATTTCTGGTTCTAATGGTTCTGGCACTGTTTTCTTTTCTAATTGTAATCTTAAATGTGTTTTTTGCCAAAATCATCAAATTAGTCATGATGGGGTGGGAAAAGAAATTTCTATTAAAAGGCTTAGTGACATATTCCTAGAGCAACAGGAAAGAGGGGTTCATAATATAAATTTAGTCACTCCTACCCACTATATTCCTCAAATCATTGAAGCTGTAAAATTAGCTAAAGATGCAGGTTTAAAACTGCCTATTGTATATAATTCTAACGGATATGAAAACATAGAAGCTATTAAAAAATTAAAAGGATATATTGATATTTATCTGCCAGACTTAAAATATTTTGATGATAAATATGCCATAAAATATTCTAATGCAAAAAACTATTTTAATACAGCAAGTTCTGTCATTGAAGAAATGTTTAATCAGGTAGGTGAACCTATCTTTGATGATGAAGGAATGATGAAAAGCGGTGTAATAATACGGCATTTAATGCTTCCTGGTCTATTATTTGATTCTAAAAAAATTGTAGATTACATATTTAAAACCTATAATCATAAAGTTTATCTAAGTCTTATGAATCAATATACACCAGTATATAACTGCAACAAATTCATTGAACTTACAAAACCATTAAATCCTAAACACTATGAAGCACTTATTGATTATTGTTTAGAGCTAGGTTATAAAAATGCCTTTATACAAGAAGACGGTACTGCTAAAGAAAGCTTTATACCTGATTTTAATTTAGAAGGAGTTTAGACAATTGAAAATTTTCCATTCTTAATGGTTTAATGTTATCCACAAATTTGAAATTTTATGATTTCCTATACAAACAAAGAGTCCACTACCTAATGGTAATGGACTCTTTGTTATATTTTATATTTTTGTAAATCTTCTTCAAAGTATTTAGCAATTTTCTTAAATTCTTTTATGCTTTCTATAAGTTTTTTTATTTCTTCTGTGTATAAACTTACATTTGCACTAACTTCTTGTGATGATGCTGAATTTTCTTCAGCTATGGCAGCTAGAGATTCAATATTATTGTACATATCAGCAATTGATTCTGCTTCTTTGTCCAATTCATTTATTGTTTCTATCATTGAAACAGATACAGTCTTAACAGATGTAGTTGTTTCTTTACTTACATCTCTTACTAATTGTAATCCCTTAGTTTCACCTTGAAGTACATCATATTGCTTTTCTATGTTTTTAACAAGTATATCAATATCATCAACAAACTGAACAAGGTTTGTATTTATCTCTTCTACTGCATCTTTTGTTTGTTCCGCAAGTTTTCTAACTTCTTCTGCCACTACAGCAAAACCTTTTCCCTGTTCCCCTGCTCTTGCTGCTTCAATAGATGCGTTAAGAGCTAATAAGTTTGTCATATCAGATATTTGAGATACTATAGAAACTATATTAGTAATATCTTTTGCTTTGTCTCCTAATTGTGTTCCCTTAACTTTAACCTCTTGGAAACTCTCTAATGTATCTAATATATTTTTACTTACTTTATCAACTTGTTCATAGCTGTCACTTATCTTATTAATTGTGGCTTCAAGCTCTTCCTTATTGTTATTTTCACTATCCACAATCACCTTTAATGCATTTATATTTTCATTTAATATATGTGCAGCACTTTCTGTATTTTGTGCTTGGTCAACAGAAGTACTTGCTACTTGATTTACAACCTGTGATATTTCTTCTGAAGTCTTATCCATTTTTTCAGAAATAATGCTTATATTTTTAGCAAAGGTTGCCATTTCATCAGTAATACCTTTAAATCCTACAAAATCACTTTTTATATGCTTTATATGATTATTAATTTTACTATATAAATTTTCAAATTTATCATTAGTAACCAAAGCGCTTTCTTCTATAAATTCTTTATTATTAAGATTATCTAATATTTTTTCGATATGATTCATTGGTCTTATAACCAATGAAGTTCCTATAAAGGATCCTACTCCTCCAATTAATGAAATCAGTAATCCTTTACTTATACTATTTAATCCTAAAATAGGCAGTGAAGTTAAAAATATTATTATGAATGTAATTATTGCAGCTTTAAATCCTATGCTTTTTATAAAGCCAAAAGATAGTATCTTATTTATAAAATAAGTTTTCTTATAATTAATTTCACTGTTAAAAGTTATTTTAACTTTCAACCCATCTTCCATTTTTTCAATTACATCTAAATCAGCTTCTTCTTTAAAATAATTAAAACTACCTTCAAGCATTCCTAAAAAGTAATCAAACATTTTTCTTTTAGATGAGTAAGTTATAACAGCTTCTTTATCAGAAACAGCTTTAATATCTACTATTGGCGGTTTAGCTCCAGGTATTCTTTTGGTCATTACAGTGTGTATATCATAAAGTGACTTAAAAAATGAGTAAGTATTATCGTGATAAAAAAAAGCTTTAAAATCTTTGGAAAAGGAATAAATATTATCTTTACCTATCTTTTTCCAAAGTTCCTGTTCTGATATTCCTTTATGATTAGAAATATATTTTATAAACTTTTGAATTTTTAGTTCATCAACATCTTCCGCTGGGAAAAATATCTTTTTACCTTGAAACCCAGCTTCTGACATAGCTTCATCAACAAAACTATCTCCATAAAAATTTCTACATGTCCTAACCCATGTAGCTACTACTGTGCCTTTCATATTTTATACCCCCATTTATTTTTAAAGATTTTAATAAAATAATTAGCCAAAAATTCTAGAAATATTTCTGCATTGTAAGGTAAAAATCTTATAAAAATTACAATACATTTGACTTTTTATAATTTATTTTGCCATAAATATTCTAAAATAATGACTACACCGGTCCCTTACCCTATTGTTGAGCTTATTTCTAAAACTGTAATATGTGCCAAAAGTCATCTACACTGTAAGACCATAATACCAAAATTGCAAATATTTTTTCAATAGTTTAATTATATTATATTAATTTTAATAGAATTTTCCTCAATATTAAAAAAATATTGAGGAAATATCCAATTAATTATCTTTAAAATCCTCTACTTCAGTATAGAAATAAAATTCTACTCCTCTGTCTGTATTTCTAGTACCATACTCCATACCATGAAGCTCCAATACATTTTTAACTATAGAAAGACCTAAGCCACTTCCTCCAAAAGTTCTATTTCTTGATTTATCAGCTTTATAAAACTTATTCCATATATTGTGCATTTCTTCATCTGATATAGGATTTGCAGAATTTTCAACAGACACTTTAAGTCTGTTATCTTCAAAATTCATAGCTACCCATATAAAACCCAGTGGTTCTGTATGTCTTATGGCATTAGTTAAAAAGTTAGTTATAACCTGTTCCATTCTAAATTTATCTGCTTTTATATAAACATCAGAAATGTAATTTCTATCAATAGTTATGTCTTTATCATTTATTTCATTGTTTAAACTTTTTATATTTTTTTCTATCATCTCACTAAGATTAAATATTTCGTATTTAAGCTCTGTAGCATGACTTTCCAATGCAGATAAATCTAGCATATCCTTTACAAGTTTACCCATTTTATTTGTTTCTTCTAAAATAATATCTAAAGATTCATTTTTTTCTTCTTCCGAAAATATATCATCTTTTATTCCCTCTACATACCCTTTAATTATAGTTATAGGAGTTTTAAGCTCATGAGATACTGCCGCTACAAACTCTTTTCTAACCTCTTCTACTTTTCTTTCTTTTTCTATATCTTTTTGAAGCTGAATATTTGCTCTTTGTAATGAAGACAATGCTCTATACAAATTTTCTGAAAGGAAATTTAATGTTATTGCTAAGTTCCCTATTTCATCTTGAGATAATACCTCACACTTTTCGCTAAAATCTAAATTACTCATTTTTTTTGCAGTTTCATTTATTCTTTTTAAAGGATTTGTAATCATTATAGAATATATAAAAGATAAAACTATAATTATAAATATAGCTACCACATAAAAATACTTATAAAACTCTTCTATAACACTAATTCCTTCATTGATGGGCTGAAGTGATGTAGTTCCTATTATAAGCTTATTGTCTCCTAGTTTTATACACACCAAATCTCTATTATCACTATAAGTAGTTTCTACAGAAAATACAATTATCTTTTCTTTTAAAAGTTTATTTCTTAATACTTCATTTGTGCTTAATTCCGATAATATTTGACTTACATATTTACCTCTTTTATTGTTTTCTCCAGCCATTTCAATATTAAATGTAATAGTAAATTCATATTTATACTCTACTATTGCTAAATATGTATTATAATTTTCTTCATATTCTTTCATAAGATTTGTTAGCTCTTCATAATTCTTTAATTTATCATATCTTTGAGAAAACTTAATAGTATTAGTTCTTATTTCTTGTTCCTTTTTATTAGAATACATACTTTGAAAGAATATTCTTTGTATTAAAAGACTGAAACTCAAAAATAATGTAAAAATCAGTGTAGTAACTATAAACAGTTTGGTGGATATACTTTCCTTATATTTTATCCTATATTTCATTCTTCACCTCAAATTTATACCCAAACCCCCTAACTGTTTGAATTAATTTAGATTTATCTTTTAATTTTTCTCTTAACCTCTTAACACTAGTGTCTACCACTCTAAAATCACCTTCAAAATCGTAGCCCCAAACTCCATCTAATATTTGTTCCCTAGTTAATACAATATTTTTATTCTTTACAAAATACATAAGTAGAGAATATTCTGTAGGAGTTAATGAGATTTCTAATTTATCCACAGTTACTATATGCGATTTTTCATTTATGCACAAACCATCAAAATTATACACATCTTCATTTTTAATTTCATTACCATAAGTTCTCTTTATTAACGCATTAACCTTTGCCACCAATATTTTAGGACTAAATGGTTTTGTTTCATAATTGTCCACTCCAAATCCAAAGGCTAAAAGTTTATCCTGTTCTTCCTCTTTTGCACTGAGCATTATGATGGGAATATCATAACTTTGCCTTATAAGCTGCAAGGCTTCAAATCCTCCCATAATAGGCATCATTATATCTAAAATTATAAGGTGAACCTCTTCATTTTTTAATTTATTCAATGCATCAACACCATTTACTGCATAAATAACATTATATTTTTCTTTTGATAAGTATGCTCCTAATAATCTTCTTATGCTCTCTTCATCATCAACAACTAAAATTGTCTTATCCATTAATTTCACCTCTTACAAATCCATATTTATAACATCTTTAAACCCCATATACTGTCATCTGCTAATTCAACCTAGTTTGAAAAAATAATGAACTAAAATGCAAAGGTTTTTAAAGATACTTTTTATTCTATTATAAACCAAATTTTATAATACAAGACAATACATCAAATAATTTTTATTTACAATTACTTTGTTTATCTTCTTTATGTGAATATATAAATGTTAATATTAATATAGTTTATTAAAACTTTAAATTCTGTTTTTCTTATTCATGTTGTCATTTTTGACCCTATAATGTTATTCTAATTTAAAGAAGCTTGTGTTATTTTTAGGAAATAATTAATTGAGAATTTTAAAGGAAGTGATATTTATGAGCAATTTTTATTTAAAATTAATAGCTTGCATTTGTATGCTTATAGACCACATAGGTTATCTTTTCTTCCCACAATATGAATTTTTAAGAGTTATAGGTAGAATTGCCTTCCCTATATTTTCCTATTTGATTACAGAGGGCTATACACATACTAGCAGTATTAGAAAATATTCTTTGAGACTTTTAATTTTTGCTTTGGTTTCTCAAATTCCTTATATGCTTGTTTTTAATACTAGTAACTTAAATATATTTTTTACATTATTTATTGGACTTATAACAATATATGCTACTGATCATGAGTTTTCAAAAAATCAACTATTAAATAATATATCAAAAATCATAGCTATATTAGCTCTAGTTGCATCATCTTATTTATTCCACACTGAATATGGAATATATGGGGTTTTAACTATATTAGCATTTAAGTTATTTAAATGCAATTTTACAAAACTAATTATAGCACAGGTTATTGTGAATATAATTTATATTGTGCCTATTTATAAGTATGTGTTTATAAATGGTTATATAAATTTAGGTATCTTTATCCAATCCACATCCCTTTTATCTTTAATATTTATAAAAAAATATAATGGTGAGAAAGGTAAAAGCTTTAAATACGCTTTTTATGCCTTATATCCACTTCATATTTTATTGTTATATATCATAAAAAAACTTTTGGTCATTTAGAATATTTTTATTCATCAAATTTTAATCTTTTTATAAGAGTTATATAATAAAAATTCATTAAAATAATCTCATAACTATTGAGCATTATATAAAATATCTGTGAATCTTTCCGATAACTTCCCCTAACGTTATTTTGCAGATTTATTATATAACAACTTAAAAATTTTTTAAATTATATAAATATTCACCAATAGTTATTACAAAATTTACTAAATCAATCTCACTAAATCTAAAAAATAAGGCGTGATAAAAATCACGCCTTATTTTTATATATAATCCAAAATTTAATACTATAAAAATCATTTTTATTTATTTTAGTCCACTGGGTATTCTACTCTAGGTACATTCCATATTCCTTTGTAAGGGGTAGGTGGAATAAATATTGATTTACTATTTCTATTTAATTCTTCTTCCAACACTCTAGCCTCTCTAGATTCTATCCCCATGCTGCTTCTCAACTCAGCAATTCTAGTAACACCTACATATATATTTGATATTTGATACCAAGTTGCATAGTCTACTGTTCCTGTTTGTGGAAGATTGAATATACTTTGAAATACTCTAACACTTTCTGCAGTACTAGGTCCATATACTCCATCCACTGCTACTTTAGGTATTAAAGGATAATTTTGTGCTATTCTATTTAACTGAGTTTGAATTACTCTTACTGGCTCTCCACTGCTGCCAATTTCTAATGTATAACCAGGAAAAGATTGAGGACTTCCGGCTACTCTTTCAGCTGTAACTAAATCAATGTTATTTCCATAAAAATTAGTTAAAATTTCATATGGTATTTTACCTTGATCTCCTAAGAATTTACTTCCCCACTGTGTTAACCATCCTGGACATTTAACTCTTTGTCCATCACAATATTGAGCCAATAATGGTTGTTTTGCACCTCTTCTTCTAATGTAGGTAGTAAATGTTTCATCAACAATTCTGCTTATATTGTCAAATATATTTCTACCATAAGTAAATGCATGATCAAAAGCAGTAGAATTTGTAATATCAAAATTATAACCTTTCCCCCTATACCATTCTGTATAAATTCTATTTAATGTAAAAGATAATATACAGTATATATTAGCTCTTATTGCACTTTCTGGCCAAGTTGCATATATTTCACAGCTAGCAACATTTTTTATATAATCTTTAAATGGTACTCTATAATTTGGTGCTCCTGCATTAGTTGGTGCTCCTGCATGAACTGTTACATACTCAGGCACTACAGGATTAGGTAATACCACAAATCCGCTTGGTGGAGGTGGCAAAGTTTTCTCTGGATCTTCAGGAATTTTAGGTGGGAAATTTCCAAACAAAGTTATATCAGGTACAATTATTACTCTTTCTATCTGCATTTCTCTATGATTTCTAGTTAAACTTGATAGATTAAAGTTTTGTATAGATGTAGTTTCAGATAATACTTGACATCCTTCCACAGTTATTGGCTCATATCCTTCTGCTTCAACGTTTATATTCCAAAGACTATAAGGCATTTCAGCCTGTTGTGGATCCAATGAAAGCTCTATAGGCGGCGCCTCTACATCAACAGCTTCTGTCTGTCCAGCACTATTAGTTGTTAATACAATATCCTGTCTTGTTTCTTGTGCTCCTGATGGAGTTATTGTTACTCTAGCCCCAGTAACTGGAATATAACTATTTTCTCTATAGACATTAACCAATATTTTGCCTATATCAGCCATATAAATACTCCTTATTAAAATACTTCAATTATATTTTATGTTAATATATGTAAATATGTGAATGAGTTGTTTTTAATCTCATATTATAAATGTTTTAAATTCATAATGGTTGAAATTAGTTCTATCAAACTAATTTCTTCAATTAATTTTTTACCACCTCTGGGAACATCGCGAAGCCCTTTAGGGTTGCCCTGGGGTGCAGTAAAGCTTAAAAGTAAAACCATTTCTATTACTAATATTATAGAAATAACCAATACCACTAAATTATCATCCAATGTTGCAGATGTAGTACCATATTATACTGCACCCCAGAGGTTTAAATAAAATTAGTTTTAAATTAAAATTTTATGATTATTTTAATATTAGTTTAAATCTATAATTTTAGTATAAACCCCAGGGGTGGAAAATCCATAATTGTCCATTGTAAATTGTTAATTCTCAATTAGATAAATATAAGCTAAGGCAAATTGTTAATATAAATTCTTAAGTATACAGATTAAATTTAGATATGGTATATCTATATATAATAATCCACAATTGTGCACTGTGAATCGTTTTAATTTGCAAGTTAAGATACTTTAAAGATTTATAGAAATATTTTATTTTCTTAAATAATCAATATATTACTAAAATATTTGTTCATGAATGTGAAAACAAAAGTTGTATTTCAAAAAATATGAGACATTTATCTATATAATTCTTCAGGTATACGTATAATTACATTCTTAGTAAACTCACCTATATCATTGTTTATGTTTTTATTTAAATCTTCATCTAGATAACGAATATTTTTAAATACCTCAGACAAATCCAATATTCCATATCCCCATACAGGATTAGGATATATATCTCCTGATCTTTTTCTAGTTCCTGATATAAGCATAGTGTTTATTTTAACTGGATATAATACTGGATTGTTTTCTTCTACTATGCCCCATTGCAATATTAGTGCTACTGCACCTGTTAAAACTGCAGTAGCTGCACTTGATCCAGTAATAGTAGTAGTTCCTCCCCCTGGTTTAGTTGTAAGTACATCAATTCCGCCAGTAGCAACAGATGGTTTTATTCGACCATCTCTTGTAAATCCTCTTCCAGAAAGTGCAACTGCTGTGCTATTATCTTGATTATAATATGAAGTGACAATTATCTCCCTGCTTGTTGAAGGATTTGTTAATGTTATATATGGATTTGGTTTTAAAAATTTTGTTCCTGGTTTTAAAAATGCTTTTTGATACGTCCATGCATTATATCTTCTATCTACTATATAATCTCCCATTAAGACTATTTGCCATATACCGCCTCTAATATTGTTAAATTCAATAGATACATGCTCATCTCCAGAGAAAGGTGCATGATAATCATACAAGACAGATACAGTAGTTCCTTCTAGTGTAAATTTTAAATTAGAAAGTTCTTCTATCTGCTCTGGTATTCTTTCTAATGCTTCTCCACTTGGAGAAATTATTCCTACAGAAATTTTATCTGGCTTATTAAACCACAAGTTTACTTCTATTCCTATCTGATCATCTGCCACTTGCAATTCTATTATTATTGTTTCTCCACTTTCTGTAAATTTCCCACTAGTATGATTTGCTGCATCACCTTCATTTCCAGTACCACCAACTATTGCTATCTGACTTCTATATGTGAAAAAATCTATATATCTCTCTACATGAGCAGTTCCATCATGCCCTCCATAATTGGAACCTATGGCTACACATATCACCATAGGCTTATTTAATCTTCTTTGAGTCTCATATAAATACTTTAATGCCATAAGCACATCACTAGATTGATATTGTGGAATAATGGTAAGTATCTCAGGAAATTGCCCCAAAACAGCTCTATTTGCAACTTTTAATTTTACAATGACAAATTCACATTCTGGTGCTGCCCCAGTTACTCCAGCTCTGCCTCCTGCACCAATAATCCCTGCTACTCCAGTTCCGTGTCCAGATGTATCTTGCTCAGGCACAATAGAGTATGGATCTTCTCCTCTGCTTTGTGCCAGAATTGCTTCATTAATTTGTTCTCTAGTATACTTAGTCCCATATGGAAATCCTTCTGGTGGTGGTCCATCTTGTATGGATTGATCCCACATTTCTATTATCCTAGTAGTATTATTTTCATTTATAAATTCTTTATTTAAATAATCAATTCCTGTATCTAACATTCCTACAACTACGCTATTTCCTCTTAGTGTTAAATAAGGGTTTTCATGAAAAGTAGAAATATTTGAAGTATCAATAGGAGATAATTCAGTAAGAGAATATAGTTCATTTCTTTCCAACCTTAATATAGTCTTAGATACCTTCATTAAATCAGCTACTCTACCCTTTTCAACTACAACTACAGCTAAAGAAATTCCTATAATGAAAGCACAAGCATAATCTATATTGTTTGTCTCAGCTATAATATCTCCTTCATAATTAGCAATATAGCTTTCGTAGTTATCATTTACATATAAATTTCCACACTGTAATAGTTTATCATCTGTGCCTTGCTGAGTTTGATTTACATTTTCTCTGTAATTTCCCATTAAATGACCCTCCTACTCTCTCATTGTAAAGTCATTTGAAGATACTATTTTAATTTTTTATTAATATTTTCAGGTATATTTATTATTACATTTTTACTAAATTCAGTTGAGTTTTTTTTATTTTCATATGACTCCATTAACTGATTATCAATAGATCTAATATTTTGAAATACTTGAACTAAATCTAAAATACCATAACCCCATATTGGGTTCGGATAAATATCACCTGGTCTTTTTCTAGTTCCGGAAATTAAAAATGTATTTATTTTAGGTGGATATAGTGCAGGATTATTTCCTTCTACTACCCCCCATTGCAATATTAGTGCTACTACTCCTGTTAATACTGCAGTTGCTGCACTAGATCCAGTAACAGTAGTTAATTCTCCTCCTGGAGTAGTTGTGAGTACATTAACTCCTCCTGCAGCAACAGATGGTTTTACACGACCGTCTCTTGTAAATCCTCTTCCTGAAGTTGCCACTACAGTATTGTTAACTTGATTATAATAAGATGCCACAATAATTGTCCTACTAGTGGAAGGGATAGTTAAAGTTACGTATGGATCCGGCTCTAAAAACTTTGTTCCGGGCATTAAAAAGTTTTTTTGATATGTCCAGGCATCATATCTTCCATCAACTATATAATCTCCTATTAATACCATTTGCCATATTCCGCCTCTTATATTGGAAAAACTAATGGATATATGACCATTACCTGTAATATCTTCTGGATAATTGTAAAATAAAGTAACTGTAGTACCTTCTAGTGTAAATTTTACAGTTACTGCTTCTTTTAATTTTCTAGGAATTCTTTCTATTATTTCACCACTAGGGGAAATAATAGAAAGTGAAAATCTATCTGGACGATTAAACCATATATTTACTTCTATACCTAATTGATCGTCAGATACTTGAAGTTCTATTATCTTAACTTCTCCACTTTCAGTGAAAACTCCACTGGTATGATTTGCCGCATCCCCTTCATTTCCAGTGCCTCCTACTACTGCTATACCACTTCTTATTGAGAAATAATCTATATATCTTTCTACTCTCGAACTTCCGTCATGACCTCCAAAATTAGTTCCTAGTGCTATACATATTGCCATAGGTTTATTTAACTTTCTTTGAGTATCATACAAATATTTTAAGGCCAAAAGTATATCACTGGTTTGATATTCTGGTATTTGTACATTAACCTGAGGAAATTCTCCCAAAACACTTGGATTAGCTTCTTTAAGTTTTACAACTAAAAATTCACAATCTGGTGCAGATCCTACTACTCCATTCCGACCTCCTGCACCAATAATTCCTGCTACTTCTGTTCCATGTCCAATAATATCTTGCTCAGGAACAATTAAATAGGGATTTTCTCCTCTATTGTATGCACTAATAGCTTCATCAATTTGTTCCCTAGAATATTCTGTTCCATATCCAAATCCTTCTGGTGGTGGTCCATTTTGAACTGTTTGATCCCATATTCCTACTATTCTTGTTTTATTATCCTCTGTCATAAATGCTGGGTTTAAATAATCTATACCTGTATCCAAAACTCCTACAATTACTCCTGTACCTCTAAGTACTAAATGGGAATTCTCATGAAAAGTAGAAATATTAGCAGCATCAATAGGTGATATCTGAGTAAGAGAAAATAAGTCATTTCTTTCAACATTTACTATATCTGGGACCTCCCTCAGCAAATCATTTAGCCTTCCAACTTCAACAACTAATACTATTATATAATTTCCAACAATAATGGCACAGGCATAATCTACTTCATTAAGCTGATTTATAATATCTCCACGATACTCTGCAATATAACTTTCATAGTTTGGATTTAAATACATTGCTCCACATTCTGATATATTTATATCTAAATTTTCCTGAATTTCCTGTACATTTTCTCTATAATCTTTCATAAGCAAATACCTCCACCTATAATGCCATTTAAAAAATATTATTATTTAGGCTATTATAAATCCCTTCAGGTATACGTATAAATACATTATTGGTAAATTGAACTATGCTTTGCTTTTTAATTGCACTCTTATCAATAGAGCGAATATTTTGAAATACTTTAATCAAATCTAACATGCCATATCCCCATATTGGATTAGGGTGCATTTCTCCAGTTCTGCCTTTAACACCTGAAATGAGATACGTGGTTATTGAAGGTGCATATAAAACAGATTTATTTCCCATAACTATACCCCATTGCAATATTAATGCAACAGCTCCTGTCAAAACTGCTGTAGCAAAAGCATTATACTCTCCATTGACAATATAATCTCCTATAAGCCTTATCTGCCATATACCTTCTTTAACGTCTTTAAAGGAAATGGATACATGTTCATCTCCTATAATGTCCTCTGGTAAATAATAAGTTACCGTTACTGTTGTTTGTTCAAGTATAAATTTAATTTCCTGTGGCCCCCCTATTTTATAAGGTACTCTTTCTACTGCTTCTCCACTTGGTGAAACTATTCCAATTGCAACTTTATCTGGCTTATGAAACCAAAAATTCATTTCTATGCCTAATTGTTCCTCACCTACACTGAATTCCACTACTTCTAGTTCACCACTTTCAAGAAGCCTTCCATTAATATGATTTGCTGCATCTCCTTCATTTCCAGTACCGCCAACCACTATAATTCCATGTCTTTGGGAGATATGATCTATAAATCTTTCTACTACCGAACTACCGTCATGACCTCCATAATTAGTTCCTAATGCAACACATATTACCATAGGTTTGTTTAGCTTAGCTTGAAAATTGTATAAATATTTTAATGCTAAAACAATATCTGAACTTTGATATTCAGGTATGTTTACATCACTTTTAGGATAGTTTTCCAAAAGACTTTTATTTGCTTCTTTAAGTTTTACTATGGCAAACTCACATTCTGGTGCAACTCCTATTATTCCTCTACGGCCTCCCCCACCAATAATACCTGCTGTTTCCGTTCCATGTCCAACATCATCCACATGAGGAACAATATTGTACGGATTTTCTCCTCTATTTTTAGCATCAATAGCTTCATTAATTTGTTCTCTAGAATATTCGGTACCGTAAGGAAAGTTCTCTGGTGGATTTTCACTTTGTATTGTTTGATCCCATATATTTAATATCCTTGTTTTATTATCTTCTGTCATAAATTCCTCATTTAAATAGTCAATTCCAGTATCAATCATTCCTACAATTACTCCATTTCCCCTGAGACTTAAATATGGATTCTTATAGAAATCTGATATATTAGCTGCATTAATAGGTGATATAGAGCTAAGTGAATATAATTTATCTATATCAATACTAGTGATAGATTTTACCTCTCTTAACAAATCATATACTTTTCCTTTTTTTACCCACAGTATGGCATAGTAAGGTTCAGCAAAAATTGCACAAGCATAATCTATCTTACTCATTTCTTCCACTATATTCCCATTATAATCAGCAATATAGTTTTCATATTCATCACTTAAATATAGGCTTTTGCATTCATTAGCCTTTACTTCTCGAATCAATATCCCCTCCTCCTTATAAATTTCACTGTGATTTTAATCTATTATAAATCTCTTTTGGAATGTTTACTGATATATCCTTTGAAAATTTAACTATTTCTTTACTTCCAAAGCTTTGAGGCAATCCTAAAGATCTTATGTTTCTAAACACTCCTGCCAAATCTAACATACCATATCCCCATGTTTTATTAGGATATATATCTCCCGGTCTTTTCCTAGTTCCAGTTATAAGATAAGTGGTAATTTCAGATGCATATAAAGTTGGGTCATTTCCTTCTACTATTGCCCACTGTAATATCAGCGCTACAGCACCAGCTAAAACTGCTGCAGCAGCACTTGAACCTGTAACCGTTGTAGTTCCTCCTCCTGGTTTAGCCGTTACTACGTCAACCCCTCCTGTAGCAACATAAGGTTTAATCCTTCCATCCCTTGTATATCCTCTTCCAGAAGAAGGCACAATTGTATTATTATCTTGATTATAATAAGCAGTTGTAATAATACTTCTGCTAGTACTTGGCGTGGTCACTGTAATATCAGCATCTGGCCTTAAAAATCTAGTATTAGGTTTTAAAAGAGCTTTTTGATAAATCCATGCATTATATCTTCCATCAACTATAGAGTCTCCTGTCAGTTCAATTTGCCATATACCTCCTGTAACATTCTTCATAACTATATTAATATATTCATCCCCAGTGATATCTTCTGGCAAATAATAGGTTATAGATACGCTGGTTCCTTCAAGTACAAATCTTATATCTTCTACTCCCTGTAGTTTTTGAGGAACTCTTTCTAATACTTCTCCACTTGGAGATATTATGCCTACAGATACTTTATCTGGTTGATTGCACCAAATATTTATATCCATTCCTATTTGATTTGAATCAATACTAAGTTCCATTATTTGAGTTTCTCCTGTGTTTTTAAATCTTCCGCTGAAATGAGCTTCAGCAGCACCTTGATTACCTGAACCTCCCACAACGACTATTCCTCTTGTTATTGAGAAATAGTCAATAAATCTCTCCGAAATAGAACTGCCATCATGACCTCCTCTATTCGTTTCTACAGGTACACAAATTACCATAGGTTTATTTAATCTTCTTTGAACAGAAGTTAAATAATTTAGTCCTAATACTACATCTGTAGTCTCATATATTGGAACATCTACTGGAAATATAATTCCCATACTTTCTAGTGTAAGTCTTCTAGCTTCTTTTAATTTAACTATTACAAATTGACAGTCCGGGGCTGCACCAGTTACCCCTGCTCTTCCTCTTCCCCCTGCAATTCCTGCTACTGCTGTTCCATGACCATCTAAATCTCTCTGAGGTACTATAGCATATGGATCTTCTCCTCTAAAACTAGCAGCAATGGCTTCATTTATTTGAGCATTTGTATACTCACTACCATAATAAAATCCTTCTGGTGGTGTTCCTGTTTGTATTGTTTGATCCCATATACTTACTATTCTAGTTCTATCATCTTCTGTCATGAATTCAATATTTAAGTAATCAATTCCTGTATCTATTATTCCAATTAACACTCCTCGTCCTCTTAAATTCAAATAAGGATTTTCATGAAATTGTGTAATATTAGCAGTATCAATAGGTGATAATGCCGTAGGAGTATAAATTCCAGATACACTCACATTTATAATAGATTTTACATTTCTTAAGAGCTCTTCTCTTCTACCTTGCTGTACAACAATAACCGCGTAAAAAGGCTCCGCAAGAAAAGCACAAGCATAATCATATGCTTCAAGTTCAGCTATTATATCTCCACTGTATTCCACCATAAAAGCTTCATAATTTTCATCTAAATATTTATCTCTGCAATCCGGTGAAGGCGGAGTTGATATAGGTATTTCTCTATTCATATCTGCACTTCTCACAGGTGCTTCATCTAGCCAAGTTTCTAATGCATTGCTTATACATAATGTTCCATATCCCCAGCTTTCATTTGGATAAACTACAAGAGGTCTGTCTCTAATAGCACTCTTAAGTAAGAAATATTTTAGTCTTTCTCCATACATATACGAATCTCTGCCTTGTATTATTCCCCATTCCATAAGCAGTGCAGCAGCACCTGCTACATGAGGAGCAGCCATAGATGTTCCTGACATTGAGTCATAACCAGGTCCTGGCACTGGAGCTTCTATATTTTCTCCTGGAGCAATAATCTGTGGTCTAATTGCACATCTGTCTAAAGGTCCTCTTCCTGAAAAACTTGAAATGGTTCCAGTAATAGCATTATAACTTCCTACTGTGATAACATTTGATACAGTTCCTGGTATTCCTACTGTATTAAAAACTGATGGTTCTAAAAATCTAGTAGTTACATTTAATCCTTCAGTTATCGGCAGCCAAATATCAAAAGTACTGACTTCATTGACTTCTCTAGAGTAGATAATAACAGACCAAGTTCCTGGAGATATAAATTGATTTTGTCCTACTATACTTATAACTATCTCCCCAGATATATTAAAAGGAGTTGGTCCAGAATTAAATATATAGTAATAATCATTTCTTATATTTCCTTCTACATAACTTCTAATCAGTGGTATAACTCCACTTCTTGAACCATTAGGAGCTATTAACTCTATACTGATTTCTTTTAAAAAAGATTTATACAATTGAAATATTACTGCTGTTTCATTAGCCCCAATACTCAAATCCACTCTATTTTCAGCAGCTAAAATTCCAGATGCGTGATGGGCTTTATCTCCCTCATTACCTGCTGCAACAACAAAACTTATCCTTTCGAGGGCACATACTATTTCTATATATCTCTCAAGTAAGCTATTTCCATCATGAGCTCCATCATTAGTACTAAAGCTTAAGTTTATAACTAAAGGTTTATTAAGTTCTTTGCTTTTATCTAATAAAAATCTTACACCTCTCATAAGTTGGGTGCTTTTTGTATATCCACCCATTATTTCTCTAGTAAGCTTAACCATAGCTATAGAACTTTTAGGTGCTACCCCATAATACCGTGGAGGTATATTACCACCAGCGCAAGCTATGCCAGCTACATGTGTACCATGTCTTGCTGTATCCACATGAGGAACTATACTAAAAGGATCTGGCGCTCTTAATGCATTGTTAATATCTGTACTATTATATACTGCATTATTTAAAGATAAATCATAAATATAGTCAATTCTTGTATTTCCATCTTCATCTATAAATGCAGGGTGAGTATAATCTATTCCAGAATCTATAAATCCTATTAAAACTCCTTCTCCTGTAACACCATAAACTTGTTGAGCTGCTGGCTGACAAATGGCTCTATTACTCACTTCTGAATTTATATATAAACTTTTTGGGATTTCCATATACTGTATTTCCTGGATATTTCCCACATCCATAATCTTATCAAAACTTACAGTTACAATTCCAAAACCATAACCTAAATCCTCAAAAATACCTCCTAATACTTCTACCTTTTCTCTAACAATACTAGCGTCTCCATCACCATATAAAACCACTAATTCAATTTGATTTTCATCTATTTCAAGCTCCCTGTAAACTTGTGCTACTCTATTTCTAACTCCTCTGGGCAGGTTTAAAAATAAATTCAATCTTCCACTAACTCTTTCCGTAGTAATCCCTCCCTAAAAACACTCCTTCACTTAATATGTTATGAGAGAAAAGTTTAAATAATGCCTTTTTATAATTTGCAACTTTTTCAATTCACAATTACTAATTTTTTACCTCTGGGCTTATAAGAAAATTATGGATTCAAAGGAGATTTAAAATAATTATAAATTTAAAGATGAAAGAACTACCAACATAAAGTTGCTAGTTCCACAAATTTAACTTCTTATAATTTTCTATAGAAGAAAAAAGAGCTGTCGCTCTTAACTAAATTCTAGTTATTCTGCAACAGCTCTTTACTTATTAAAGCATAATTTCTACTCTATTTAATTTTGCAATAACTTTTATATCTTTTACTCCTAAAGTTTCTGTTCTAAGACTTCCTCTATTACTTATTAACAAAACTTTATTACTATCTAGCTTTTTAATTTGTCTTAGAACTCTTTCACCATTATAATCAATTAAATGTATAGCATTATTTTCTATTTCTGTAGTTAAATTTGCAAAAGCTATATCTCCTTTGCATATTCTAAATCCCATTAAATCATCATTTTCTATTTCAATAAATAATACTTTATCTGAATTATATCCTTCTATTTTATTAGATATTATAGGCATTTGACGACTTGCTACAGGCTTATCCAAATTATATTTATATACTCCTACAGTCTTTAAAATTGATCCAAAAGCATCATTCCATACGTCTTTAACAGTTTCAGGTGCTTTATTTTTGGGAGCATCAGTTTCATTTTTACTCTCTTCATAGGCAATATTTTGAAACATAGAAGCCATGTTTTGAACATCTCCCCCTAGTATTTTGCCTATTCTTTCAATGAGCTTTTCATTTATTACTTTTCTTCCGCTTTCTACCTCATTAATAAAACTTTCAGAAACTCCAAGCTTTTTAGCTAATTGTTTTTGACTCATACCTTTTTCATTTCTAGCTTTTTTAATGTTCTCTCCTACTTTGCTCATGTTTATTACCTCTCTTATTTAAACTTGAAATTCATACTATAGCTATATTTTATCATAAATAAAAAAATCCTCTACAATAATTATAGAGGATTTGTTGCTATTTTCCATTTGTAGAGTTTTTAATTTGTTCTCTTTCTTCTACTAAGTGGTCTACCAACTTATGAAACTTCCAATTTATTGATATTGGAGTTACTGTTGCAAGTATAGGTCTAGATTCTAAAATAGCTCTAACTTTTTTAACTGAAGCTTGAAGTTGTTGTGATGAAAAATTATTAAATATTATTGTTTTTTCTAAAGGCATTGTAAAGCCTTCATCTTCTTTAAAATCCCCATTTAAAATTTCTTTAAGCCTTAAGTTACCCATAGTTTCTTTTATTACTATGCAATTACTATCAACTTTGCCTTCAAACTCTTTATTAAGTATTTCTATTTCATCATCAGATAATCCATAAGTTAATATTACTTTCTTATTTAAATTGCTCATACCCGCCCTCCATTCTATACATATTTATATTGAATTGATATTATAATTTTTCAGGTTCATCATATTCTACGCCAAAAGTTTCAACTGTAACTTCCTGCATAACCTGATCTTTTAATGGTTTATCTCTAAAATCTCTATCTACGTTAACAATTTCATCTGCTACATCTTCACCTTCTATAAGCTTACCAAAAGAAGCATATTGTCTGTCAAGATGAGGAGCATCAGCTACCATTATAAAGAATTGGCATCCTGCTGAATCTAATACTGCAGTTCTAGCCATTGATAATACTCCTTTAGTATGTTTTAAATCATTTTTAAAACCATTCGCTGAAAATTCTCCTTTTATACTGTATCCTGGATTACCCATTCCACTTTTATCAGGACATCCACCTTGAATCATAAATCCTGGTATTACTCTATGAAATATAAGTCCATTGTAAAAACCTTTTTTAACAAGACTTATAAAATTTTTAACTGTATTAGGGGCTATTTCTGGATATAATTCAGCCTTCATTACTTTTCCATTTTCCATTTTAAATGTAACTATTGGATTTTTCATTCTCATCTCTCCTCTTAGATATTTATTAATCAGATTATATCATATAATATTTCCATTTAAAATTATATCCATAATTCTTAATATAAAACAACTTTATCAATGAAGAATGGGAAATTGATAAAAAGCTATATGCTCTGGTAAAATACTCTTTATATTTCAGAAGCCATATAGCTTTAAACCCTTTATATAATTTATTTTTATTTCATATTCATTGTATTTCCTCTTCTTCTAGTGCCAATCTTACTGACAAGTCTTTATCGTAGTTGGAAAATTCAATAGATAATGTACCTCCCGGCAAAACAATAAAATAATCCTCGCCAAGTAAGCTTAGATTATTGTTATTGTTAACTTTTGATTTGTATAATAATAACTTGTCCTTATTATCCCCTTCGTAAATTTTTGACTTTATATCTAAAAACCCATGTTTATTATTATTTTCTATATTCTTATTATTTTCATATCCATAAAAACATAATTCATTATTTTTATTAATATTATTTAACATTATATTATTTATTATATACAATCTGTTACTATCTATAGGATTTGTTATTGTAATATACTTAAATTCCTTTTCTCTGTCTAAATTAAGTTCTATTACTTTATCATGAGCCTTGTAATCTTTTTCCTTGCGAAATTTAAATATTTTCATTTTGACCACCTTAATTTTGAGCTATTCTTAAAATTATTTATTAAAAATAACTAAGTTTTATTTTATAGTATATGGTATGAATAACCACTAAATATTGTTAAAGATATTTAGCAAAATAGCTTAAAGAAAGTCTCTTTATATAAAACTTTATTTTATATAAAGAGACTTTCCTTCTTTCTAAATCTCTAATAATTTATAACTCAAATCTATCATTTTTTGCGACTGTAATGAATTATAAATTTCAATATTACCCTTAGAATTAGTTGTGTTTAATATATTTTTTGAAGATAATATTCTTTTTAACTGTTTTGAAGTGCCTAAACTTCCATCAATTATAGGAATTTCCTTTCCTATAATTCTTGAAATTTCATCCTTTATTAACGGATAATGAGTACAACCTAAAACAATAGAACTTATTTTCATCTCTTTTATCTCACTTAGTTTATTTTCCAGATAATCCTGAACTTCTCTCCCTGTTATTTTTCCTTCATCAATAATCTCTGCTAATCCTTCACATGGAAGCGGTGTAATATCAGCAATCTCTTTATATTTTGCTTGAAGTTTAGCAAATTTACTTTCTGCTAATGTCACAGGCGTTGCCATGATTACTATGCTACCTTCCCTATTTAACTCCACTGCTGGTTTAAGAGCTGGTTCTATTCCAATTATAGGTATATGTCCATATTGCCTTCTTAACTCTCCTATAGCTGCACTAGTAGCAGTATTACATGCTATTACTATAGCTTTTACATTTTTATCCAATAAAAATTTTACTGCATTAAAAGTTAATCTCTTAACTTCTTCAACATTTTTTATCCCATAAGGAGCATTTATTGAATCTCCAAAATATATGTAATTCTCATTAGGTAATACTTTTATAGTTTCTTTTAATACACTTAGTCCTCCTATGCCTGAATCAAAAAATCCAATGCTGTTTTCACTATTGAAATTCAATATTGCCACCACCCTATAATAAGCCTGAGTTTATATATAGATGTACTACTTTCAAATTTAGTATTATATCACTGGTTTTACTTTCGAATTATACTGCACCCCAAGGTAACCCTAAAGAGCTTCACGCTATTCCTCAGGGGTGGTAAAAAAATTAATTAAAGAAATTAGTTTGATAGGACTAATTTCAACTATAATTGTCAATTCTCCATTATCCATTGTGAATTTTAAAGTAGTTTATCTATAATTTATTACATTTTAAAATATATCACAATAACAAAAACTAATAAAGAATAACAATATAAAGATTCTAAATAAATCTATATATTGTTATTCTTTTAATTATTAACATATCATATTAAATATATTCTTCTAAATACTTACTTTGAACTCTCAATAGCCACTTCATTGCTTTCTTCAGATATATCTTTTTCTCTATTTAATCTCTTTATATCTTTTGATTCTCTAATTAAGAATATTGCAGTTATAATGGAAGCTATTAAGTCTGCTGTTGGTCCACAATACCATACTCCATTTAATCCAAATATAGGTGGAATTATCAGTAATAATGGTATTAAAGTTATTACCTGTCTAGATAAACTTAAGAACATTGAAATCTTTGCTTTTCCAATAGCTTGAAAATAGTTTGTGCTGACTATTTGGAATCCAATAATAGGAAGCATAAACATATAAATTTTTATACCTTTAGTACCTATGGATACAAGCTCTGTATTTTTATTAAACAATCTTATTATTTGTGGCGCAAATAATTGTATTGATAAAAATCCTATTGTTGTTATAGTAGTAGCTGCTGCTATTGCATATTTTAAAGCTTTTTTAACTCTATTATAATTTTTAGCTCCATAATTATATCCTATTATAGGTTGAGCCCCTTGATTTATCCCAAAGATAGGCATAAGTATTACCATTGCTACACTAGTTATGACCCCCATGGCTCCTACTGCTATGTCTCCACCATGAGTTACTAACGCATTATTTGAAATTACTGTAACTAAACTTGCTGCTAACTGCATAAAAAACGGAGCCATTCCAATTGAAAATATTTCTCTTATTATTCTCATTTCTAGCTTCATGTAATTTGTTTTCAACTTTAATACACTTTTTCCTTTGGTAAAATAATATAATACCCAAATTGCACTTAATGCTTGTCCTATAACAGTAGCAATTGCAGCTCCTTTAACTCCTAAACCAAAAACAAATATAAAAACAGGATCTAATATCATATTAGTTATGGCTCCTATTAACATAGTAAGCATTGCAACTTTAGGATTTCCTTCTGATCTGATTATTCCATTTAATCCAAAACCAATATTTTGAAGCATAGCTCCTAATAATACAATATATATATACTCTTTAGCATAAGGTAATGTTATATCACTTGCACCAAACACTTTAAGCATAGGCTCTAAGAAGATTAATGATACTACTGTAAATATACTCATTATAATTACTATCAAACTAAAAGCATTTCCCATTATTTTTTCTGCTTCATTCTTCCTTTGCTGCCCAAGCCTTATAGATATCAATGCCGCAGCACCTATACCTATAAGCATACCGAAAGCCATAGTGATTGTTGAAATTGGGAAAGTAATTGTAACTCCAGAAAGAGCTATTTCTCCAACTCCTTGACCTATAAATATTCTATCTACTATATTATAAAATGCATTAACAATCATCCCTATTATAGCTGGTACTGAAAATTTTAATAACAATTTTCCTATACTTTCTTTTCCTAATTGTGTTGAATTATCCATTTTACTCCTCCTTATTCTTTTTTATTTCATTTAGCTGCCTAAACAATAATTTTTGTCTATTAAAATCAGATTTTATCCAATCTACAAAATAAATTTATTTGAAAATTTAAATACTTAATCTATATGTTTTAATAAATATAATGTCTTAATTTAAGAATTCATTATGACTATTATTCCTATTTTATCTGAAATTTGTCAATAATTTTGGATATTTAATTTAATAGTGATAAATGTGAAGATTCTAAGTTATACTTATGAATTTTTAAAGCATATATCTATATGATGCTATCAGCAGCTAATTAGTTTTACATGGGATTTTTAAGTTTATTTTCTTTTAAATTTATTTAGCCTCCTAACTAACCTTTTAAATTCTACAACATTTGAGATTAATTATCAACCCTAAATTGTATACAAAAATATATTAAATTTACAAAAAAAATAAAGCCCAAAATGCATATTTGATTTTTACTACTTACACTCTTTGAAATCATCGAGAGAAAATATTTTCACCAAATTTTATAACATTTCTATGTATTTACACCATAAAATAAAGAAGCTAAATTTATTTTTTTAAATTTAGCTTCTATAATAAAAACTATTTAGTTAATAATTCTCTTATTTTATCTTCTATATAATCCATCAATTCAACATTTCCTATAAATATTCTATCATCTATATCACTAGGTTTAATTCTAAAAAAATTAATTATTAGCTTATTATCAGATATTATATATTCATCAGAGTGTAGAGGAGAAAATATTACCTCTATTTCTTCATATTTTTCTGTACCATTACAATTCTTAAGTACTGACGCTAGAGAATCCAAATTCAATTTTTTTAATGGAGCTGCCATCATATTAGTATATTCTAGATCCTCCATCATCCACATATTGTTATTCCAAAATTTCTTTTCCTTTTTATTTCCGTCAAAAGGTTCTCTGTTTTTTATAGCACTTAATGCACGTCTTACAGATTCCCCATTAAACTCATCATCATAAGCAGCACTTAATGCAGGCATATCTGATACATCATAAAAAAAATTTTCTGATATATTTTCCTTTTCACTAGCAGCCTGCCAATAATAAAGCATAGCTTCAACTGCTTCAAGATTTAACTTAATTCTCTGCAACATAATACTCTCCCCTATCCATTGTTCTAATTCTAATATATAGGTATACCACTGATAAATTTCTGTTAACAAGTTGTTTTAATTTTTATATTTAAATTACGAATTTTCAATTAATATATCAAACTGTTAACTTATGTTCAGATATATATTTGACTTTAAAAGTGCTTACCTATACTTTGATTATACAATAAGTATAACTCCTATAATCACTAATTACAAAATATTTTTAATAATCTAATTATATTAAAAGTAATATTTTGTCGTTAATGATTCACCAATTACCGTAAATTTTATAATATATTACCATAGGAGTACAAAGGATGTGATACATTTAATATGTTTCATAGTTTTATATCATCTTTATTAGTATTATTTTCCATAACAATTTTATATATAATTTTTAAATTAAGTTCTATAAACAATAAAATATCTACTTTTTTATTAATAGTATTACTAATTACTATAGGTTCTTTCGCTTTTAGCTTTGGAATATGTGGAGTTTTCTTAGGTTATTATGATAAACAACTTATATCATCACTTTCTTTAGCCTATGGAATACCTATTTTATATATTTATATGAAAAACAAGCTAAAAAAACTTATCTATAGAATTATAAACAACAATTAATAATATATTATAATAAACAATAATTTTTCTAATATTTTATCACTATCATTAAAAATTTTAACAATATTATTTCAATAATATAGTGGTCAATATTAATAAAAAAGCCTAATAACCTATGGGTGTTAGGCTTTTTTGTTAGAAAAATATTATAAAAACTAAAGAGTTACTGTTTTAATAAACTAAACATTAACTCTTTTTAGTATGATAAAAATAATTTTAAACTATTTAATTCTTTTTTATTATTGCTATTGCTATTCCTATTATTGTTGTATTTTCATTATCTACTACAATTGGGTTGTATTTGTCATTCTCAGGCATTAAAAATATGCCTTCTTTTTTAATATTTAACCTCTTTAAAGTAGCACTTCCGTCTAAATCAACTGCAATAATATCATTGTTGTTTGCATTATATTGTTTTCTTATAACCACATAATCTCCATCCTCAATATTAGCATTTATCATACTATCTCCTTTTACCTTTAATAAAAAAGCATCTTTGATTCCCTTAAGCCAATATTTAGGAAGATAAAAGCCACCTTCAATTCCTTCATTAATCATTATAGGTTCTCCTGCAGCTATGTTATTGTAAACAGGTATTTGTAGAAGATCCTCTATATTTAAATTTTCTCCATCACTGTTAGGTTCCAATATAAAATCTGCTTCACTGCTTGTATCTATAGCAAATTCAAACTTTCGATTATGTCTTATATCAACAAACTCATAACTTTCCATAAATATGTTTTGCTGCTTTTTATCTTCTTTTAACACATTTAAAGGAGATATTTTATTTTTTATTGCAAAACTTTCTTTTAATATCATTGTTTTTATCTTCATGTCTTGAAATAAATCTTTAACTTTAATACCACAGTTTCCAATAGAATTTTTCTTTTGAACATCTTTTGTATCCCAAGTTATGACAAAGTTTGTATAATCCTTTTTATTATTTAATAATTTTATAATCTCTAACTGTAATTTACTATAATTATAAAACTTATCTATGACTATGTGGGTATATAATTGTACGTTATTAGTTTTTAAATTTTCTAATACCAATATTTCTTTTTCTATATAATCAATTAATTTTTTATCTTTTAAAGACTCATCATAAAGGTTCATGAGTTTAAATATTATTTCCCTTGTAAAAGAATTTTTAGGCAACGATTTAGGGCCACTATAAATAGTAGATTTTCTACCTCTTCTTATAAAATTTTGATACTCTTCTAAAGTAAAAATCATGTTAGATTTTATATAATCAAACTCTTCTAAAAAGTAGTATACATATTCTTCTTTTAATATTTTTGATTTTTTATTATCCTCTTTCAACTTTACAATACAGTCTTTTAAAATTTCTACTTTAGCATCATCATTTACTAACTGTCTATTACTTTTTAGTTGTTGAAATTGTAATTCTATTATTTCACCAATTGAAAACACATTAAAGCTTTGATTATTATAAGAAAAAATGCTTAATTGTCCTGATTCTTCTTCCCCATCATAGATATTTAATATGTTTTCTTTTTCCTTATTATTGGGAATAATCATTATTATGTTATCATCATTGTATAAACAATAATTATTTTTTAAATATATGGCTCTATGTATGGAAGTAAGAGTTTTACCTCTATTTTCTTCTCCCTTTATTATCAAACATCCATTAAATTTACTATTTACTATCTGCTTTTGTTTCTTAGAAAGCTCCATCCCCTCACCCCCTAATAAATCTTTCTTATATTATAACATTATACATATCTTAGCCAAAGTCAATTTGTAATTTATACATAGTTAATATTATCTAGTCATTTTCCGAACTAATGTAGATGTCCATATTCCTACCATTAATACTCCTAAAATTATTTCAATACTGGATATTATTGTACTCATAATACCATAGGGAACTAAATCTCCATATCCTACCGTTGAAAAAGTAACTAAACTAAAATGAAAACAATAGGTAAAATCCCTAATTAAAGTTTTTACTTCCTTAAAGTTTGAATTAACGCCATATAAAATTAATTTATCTTCTCCCTGTAAGCCTGTAAACATATATAATATAGCACAAAACAATATTATTATTAATGAAAATCCAAAAGTTCTATATGGTTTTTCACCATATCCACTGACATAATAAGATAAAAATCCAGTTATTTTTTTTCTTCCTTTTAAAGTCCTATAAAATGCCTTTTTACTTTCATAAAAACATTCCCCTTGCTTTTCCTTAATGCCATTTTTTAAATATTGGCTTTCAAAATTTAAATAGCTATTACAAATATCTTTATACCTTTTTTCATCATCATAGCATTTGTGACCTTTACAATAATACTTATGCTGATATTTAAACTTGCCAACATAAGAATTTAAATTAAATTTTGTATAAGAGTATTTATTTATAAAACATATATCAAACCTACAATTATTATCTTTTATAACACAATCCATTAAATTACAATCATCAATAAAACTTACTTTGCTATAACAATTGTTTATAAAATTACAGCCTTTAAGATAAGTGTTCTTAAAAAATACATATTTAAATCTGCTCTTTTTAATAAGTATCCCTTTAAAATTACACCTGCTGAAACTACATTTTGAAATTTCACTAGAAAAAAACTGTAACAAACTTTTATTATTTATATTACAATGATAAAAACTACAAAATTCAAAGGTACAATCTTCAAATATTATATTGCAAAAATTTATATTTTCAAAATGTATATGAGAAAAGCTGCAAGAAGTATATTTAGTATTAGAAAAAAATATCTTATCTATATCTTTGCTTTTATAATTTTCAAGTTCTATGGTTCTATTTACAACTTTGTATTTTTCATCATAGTTACAACTCACATTTTTCATAACCCACCTGCTAATAATAGAATTTTAACTATTTTCCCCTAAAAAAAGAGTATTTATCAAAAATTGATAAATACTCTTTCAAATAATTTTAAATTCATATATTAAAGTTTTTCGTTAACTATTTTGTTATAAGAAGTTACTGTCAATATATAGAATACAAAATAAATTACAATGTACACTACTATTGTTATCATTATTGGTACCATTAATCCTCCAATAATGTCATCTAATATTCTTAGTGCAAATAAGCTATGCATTACCCCCATTAAAAGTGGTAATAAGAAGATTGCTAAAACTTGTTTACTAATGGATTTCTTAATTTCTTTTTGATTAACGCCTATTTTCTTCAATATAATATATCTTGGTTTTTCTTCATTAGCTTCTGAAAGTTGTTTAAAGAATATTATTGTTCCTGTACAAATCAAGAATACTAAGCCTAAGAAACTTCCAATAAATATAAATAACCCTGACCCCTCCATAGATGCTCTATATGTAGAGTAAAAAGAAGTAAACTCATTAAAATAAGATTCATTCTCTATATTCTTAGAAGCAATAAAACTATCAATATCATTTGTAAGTTTTTCTGCATCTAAAGAATTTTCTACATTAAATAAGCTAATAGTTAAGGATTTATCCTGTGAATATATCTTATTATATAAAACATCTTTAACAACCACTATTTCGTTAGTCATATATGTAGGTATTAAAGGTTTTTTACTGAATTTCGCTACTGTTAGTTCTACAGATTTTCCATCTAAATTTATTTTAGCTTTTTCCCCTTGAAAATCTCTCATAATTCCCGGTGAGAAAAACATAGGAAAATATGCTATTTCATTATCTTTTAATTCAAAGTTAAATTTATTATCTAATACACTATTTATTTTTTTAAAATCACTTTCAGATATTGCACTTACAATGGTCGCTGAATTATCCACACTGTTAGAAAGTTTGCTTATATTAGGTAATTTAATATCCACATCTGTAAATTCTACTTGAATTTTATTTTTCAATTTATTATCTTTATGCTTACTAATTATTGATTCAATTTCACTATCTATATCTTTATATTGTTTATGATTGTAAGCATAATCAAAAGGAACTTGTTCTCTTGTTTTTATTAAAGATTGATAATAAAAACTTGCTGCTGTTCCCATAGTAGTTATAGTTGTAGCACTAAGTATAGCTATGGTAGCCAATGTTCTTGAATTTCCTTTTATTCTATACAAAAGCTGTGATGTAGATATTATATTCATACCTTTATAATATTGTCTTTTATTCTTCTTTAATTTTTTAACTACAAACACTATAAAAGATGAGAAAAGTATGTATGTGGCTATAATAGCTCCAAATAGTACAAACATCATTCTGAAAAGTATATTTTCTGAAAAAATATTAAAAGACATAAAATATGAAGCTGATAATAATATCACAGAAAATATAGCAAGTATTATTGATGCCTTTGGTTCCCCTTCTGACTTGCTTTCAGCTTTAAAAAGTTCTATAAGCTTAAATCTATATATAAGTAAATATCCATGTATAGAAATTACAAAGAATAATACAAAGAATACAATAAAGGTTTGAATTATAGCTTTTATAGATATTGAAAATTTAACAATTATAGCTGACCCCATTAAATTTACAAGTATCATTATGAAAAATTTAGAAAGTAATGCACCTAATCCTATACCTACAACTAATGCTAAAATTCCCATAGCTATTGTTTCATAAAACAGCATTCTTCCTATTTGTTTTTTCTTAACTCCAAGCATTGAATATAATCCAATTTCTTTCTTTCTTTTTTTTGTGAAGAAAGAATTAGAATACCATATAAACATAGCAGAAAATAATAATATTATTATAGCTGAGGCATTAAATGCACCCATAATTTTTGTTCTTTTATTTACTAACTCTACAATTTGTTTATTATATTGTATTGATGTAAAAGTAAAATATATCATTACACTAAATACCATAGATATAAAATAAAGAAAATAATTTTTAAAATTACTTTTTACATTTCTTACAGCAATATTAAATAAGTTCATTCTTGTCTCCACCTCCAAGAGTCGCAAGTACATCTATTATCTTTTGGAAAAACTCTTTACGTGAACCTCCTCTTACAAGTTCTGTAAATAGAACACCATCTTTTATAAATAATATTCTTTGACAATAACTTGCTGAAAAAGCATCATGAGTAACCATCATTATTGTTGCCTTATCTTTTTCATTTAAATCTGATAAACATTGCAACAATTCTGTAGCAGATTTTGAATCAAGTGCTCCTGTAGGTTCATCTGCAAGTACCAACTTTGGATTTGTTATAATTGCTCTTGAGGCTGCTGCTCTTTGTTTTTGTCCTCCAGATACTTCATAAGGATATTTTTTTAATATATCTGTTATTCCTAAAGTCTTTGCTATACTATTTAATCTACTTTCTATCTCTCTTACATTAACTTTTGAAAGAGCTAAAGGTAATATTATATTTTCCTTTATAGTCAAGGTATCTAAAAGATTAAAATCTTGAAATATAAATCCTAATTTATCTCTTCTAAATGAAGACAATTTATCTTCATCCATCTTTGTTATATCCTCTCCATCTACATTTACTATGCCTGAAGATGGTTTATCGATAGTTGAAATAATGTTAAGTAATGTACTTTTTCCAGCACCAGATGGTCCCATTACTCCAACAAATTCCCCTTCTTTTACTTCTAAGCTTATATCATTAAGGGCAGTATATACATTTCCTCTTGATCCGTAAACTTTTTTAACATTTTTCACTGTTAATACATTTTTCATCATTTATCCTCCTAAAGTTTTTGTAAAGTACATGATTAATTTATAAATTTTCAAATAAAAAATTTTTTCTAATATCTTTATACTAATATGCAAAAATAAGCTTGCATTTATTATCTACAAGCTTATTTTATAAAAAACATCTATTATAAACAATTTTTTTAACTTACAAAATTTCATAATGAACTTACAATTTTGTAACATTTAAATAATTAGTGATTTTAGGAAAATAAATTTTAACTCTAGTACACTTTTCATATTCTGATTCTATAGTTATTTCGTGTCCCAACTTATTACTCATTTTTTTAGCAAGGTATAATCCCATTCCAGTAGATTTATAATTTTGCCTTCCATTATATCCTGTAAAACCTTTTTCAAAAACTCTGCCTAAATCCTCACTTTTTATTCCCACTCCATTATCTTCTATTATAAGAAGTTTATCTCCATCTATTTCCTGTCCAATTACAGATATCTTTCCACCTTCTTTTGTATATTTTAAAGAATTAGCTAACACTTGCTCAATTATATAACTGAGCCATTTTCTATCACTCAATATATCAAAATCAACATCTTTTATATCTATTGATATTTTTTTATTTATAAACATTTTAGCATGTTTTTTTAAAAGTTCTTTTAATATTTTCACCAAACTAATTTCATTTATAAAATAGTCCTTAGAAAAGTCATCTATTCTAGAATAATATAAGGCCTGTTCTACATAATTATCTATTCTATCAACTTCATCCTCTAACATATCTGTAACTTCATCAATAGTTTTTCCTAAATTATTTTCCATAATAAGCCTGCTTGCTGCTATAGGAACTTTAATTTCATGAACCCATGATGTTATAAACTCTTGATTTTCTTTCTTATCAAGATGAAGCTTATATATTTTTTCATTTTGTTCTTCATACATCTTTTTTAAAAGTTCGATATAAATTTTCTGCTCGTAATTATTAGGTTCTGGCAGAGTATTTGAAATATCTTGAGCATAGTTATTTACAATAACTTTAAGCTCACTGTAGTATTTTCTAATACTTACATATTTATATACTTGATACATAAAAGTAAAAGAAAAAGCCACTATGTTTATATAAATTAAATTATTTATAGTTATAGATTTATTAGGGTCTATGTATAATGAAATAGTAATAAACCCCATAAGTGCTATGTAATAAACTATAAAACTTATATTGTCATGTAAATAATGTCTAAAATTCATTGTTCCTACCACCTTTTATAATATTACATATCCCTGACCTTTTCTTGTTTCTATAAAGTTTTCAAGTTCTACATCTGATAGCTTTTTTCTAAGCCTATTTATATTTACTGTTAATGTATTATCATCAACAAAACTTTCATCTTCCCAAAGCTTTCTCATTATTTTTTCTCTACTTACTATAGAACCATTATTCTTCATAAGTATATATAATATTTTAAACTCATTTTTTGTAAGTTCTACTTTTTTCTCATTATATATTAAGTTATTATCCTTTAAATTTAATACCACAGATTTATGTTCTATTATGCTTGACTCTACATTAGTATAATCATAAGTTCTTCTAAGCAATGCATTGATTTTTGCCATTAAAACTTCCATAGAAAAGGGTTTTTGAACAAAGTCATCTCCCCCCATATTCATTGCCATAACTATATCCATATTACTGTTTCTTGAAGAAATAAATATAATAGGAACTTTTGACACAGTTCTTATTTTATTACACCAATAAAATCCATCATAAGATGGAAGATTTATATCTAATAAAATCAAATGAGGTTCTTCCTTAACAAAAACATTAAAAATTTCATCATAGTCTTCTACATCCACAGGAGCAAATCCCCATCTAACTACATTCTCCAATATTATATTCTTTATAGTTCTATCATCTTCTATAACCATTATTTTAAACATATAACCAGCCCTTTCTCTTATTTAATTCACACTCATAATTAAATATTCTTCACTCATGCAAATACTATAACAAATCCTATTATACCTAAGCATGAAAAAGCACTATTTATAACTACACAGCTATAATTATAATACTAAAAAAATCTATAATTTTCATATAGATATTAATTTAAATTTTATATAAACCCTCTGAGGTGCAGTTAATGCAAAATTCAAAACTATAAATATTTCTTAGTATTAAATAATAAGTTTAAAATTAATTAACTGTTCGCCCCTACAAAGAAACTAACAATTATAATTGATAGTAAAAATATTAGTTAAATTTATTAATATTGTTTCCAACCATACTGCACCCCAGGGCAACCCTTACGGGCTTTCCGTTGCTTTCCAGGGGTGGTAAAAAATTAATACATTAAACTGTTAACTTACATTCGGGTATACATTTGACTTTAGAATAGTTTATCTATATACACTATCTTATATAATCTTTTAATTATAAATATTTTTTATACTATACAACTGAAAAAATTTTTTACTATAAATTTATTTATTTAAAAATTCCCAATTTTATTAATATTTAATACTTTAAAAGCACAAAAGTGATATAATTATAGTATTGAACTGATGGGGGATATAATCTTATGAAGTGTTTTAGATTTATTAAATTAAAAATATCTATTTTCTTCTTTATTATAATATTCTTTATAGTACATAAATCTTCTTATGCTTATTGTAATAATAACCAACTAAATCATGTTAAGTCTGTTCTTATACTTCAACCTTATTATAAAGAAAACTGCAAATTCAATAGAATGTCAGACATAATAAAATATATCTTAGATGAAAGATATACGAAAATAACTTATAATTTCGAGTATCTAGAGTTAGACAGTTCTAAAGACATATCATACATAAATACAAAAGCAAATTATTTAAAATCCAAATATAAAGATCATAAATTTGACTTAATAATTGTACTTAATGATGAGTCTCTAAATTTTGTTGCTAATTATTATAATGATTTATTTAAAGATATACCAGTAGTATTTGGGGCAGTAAATGACATTACTAAACTAAAATCTTATCCTTATAATTTGTTCTCAGGTATTGTTAAAGAAAGTCAGCTAGACGATACCTTACATTTAATTTCCAATCTTCATCCTGAAACAAAACAAATAAATATATTATTAAATGCTAATGTATATTCTCAATTATTATTAGATGAAGTGCTGCTATTGGATGAACATTTTACTGATATTAAATTGAATTACATTTGTTCAGATTATATAGAAGACGTAACATCGAAAATTGAGAATTCAAATCCTAATGAAGTAAATCTAATTGCAGGATATTTTAAAAATAAGAAAAATATTTATTTGCCACCAAAAGAAGTAATAGAGAATTTACAACAAGCTACTAATTCACCTATATATAGTCTGAAAAGCGGATATATAGGTCTTAAAGGCGTAATAGGTGGAAAGATTTTCAATTCAGAAGAACATGGAGAGCAAATTGGTAATCTTGCCTTAAAAGTATTGATGAATGAAAACTTTTCTAGTGCACCTTTGCTTTATGATAATTCATCTAAATATACTTTTAATTACGATGAACTTACTAAATTTCATATATCAATGAAAGATTTACCAGAAGGCAGCATTGTATTAAACAAACCATTAATTCCATTTGATATGCCTAGTGAAGTTAAAGAGCTAATTCTAGGATTGATTTTCACATTTCTTCTCATTACTATGTTCCAATCTATAAATGCTACTAGGCTTAGAAGAAAGTCTTTAAAAAAACAACAAGAACTAAATGATATTATAGAATATGACAGAATAAAAACTGAATTTTTAGCAAACATCTCTCATGAACTAAGGACCCCTCTCAATGTCATGCTTTCAGCTCTTCAATTGTTAGAGCTCTACGAAAGCTCAGGAGATATAGTATATAAAACAGAAAAAGCCAAAGACAAAATTTCTTGTATTAATCAAAATGGATTGCGGTTACTTAGAATTATAAACAACCTTATAGATATCACTAAACTAGATGCCGGTTTTCTTCAATTAAACCTTGAAAATATAAACATTGTTGAAGTAGTTGAAAACCTAGTTTTAAGTACAGTGGATTACGTAGAAAATAGAAATATATCTCTTATATTTGACACGGAAGAAGAAGAAATATTTACTGCAATAGATTATGATAAAATTGAAAGAGTAGTATTAAATCTTTTATCCAACGCAATAAAATTTACAAATCCTGGAGGATTAATAACTGTTGATATAAAATTAAAAGAAAATAACGTGCTTATAATAGTAAAAGACACTGGAGTAGGTATTCCTGAGGAAAAACAAGATCATATCTTTGAAAGATTTACTCAAATAGATAATTCATTAACGAGAAATGCTGATGGAAGTGGTATTGGGTTGTCTATTGTAAAATCTATAGTTGAGCTTCATAACGGTAAGATTTATGTTGACAGTAAAGTTAATGAAGGTTCTACTTTTACAGTTGAATTACCTGTAAGGGTGCTAGAAAACAATGCAATTGAACTTAACAAAGATATATCTTCAAATATTAATACTAAAATCAATTTAGAATTCTCGGACTTATATAATAAAAATTTATAATATAGACCATTTGATAGTTTTTATAAATTATCAAGTGAGCAATTAACTACTATAAATAATTATGATTAAAAACTTTTAAAGCAGCCTAGTTAAAATCATCTAGACTGCTTTTACAATGTGTTAACTACACTTCAATATTTACCAAGTTTTCTTTTGAAGAAGTGGATAAAAATCCTATTCCCCCACCAATTATAGCTGGAATTATCCATCCCAGTCCTTCTGAGTAAAGCGGAATGTACATAAATAAATTAGTTATAATACTCACATCTAATCCAGATTGTTTAAGAGCTTCAATAATACTAATAAACGCTACAAAAATCATACTGTATTTATATACACTAGATTTTCCTTTGAAAATATTATGGGCAAAGGAAAGAATAATAAGTGTAATTGCCATTGGATAAATAGCAGTTAAAACTGGCACTGATATTATAAGTATTTTTGTTAACCCCATATTTGCAAGAATCATACTTGATACACTTAGTATTGTAACCCAATATTTATATGAAATTTTTGGAGTTAATGATGAAAAATATTGACTACAGGATGTTATAAGTCCAACAGATGTAGTTAAGCAAGCTAAGGAAAATATTAATCCTAATAGGATAATTCCTGGATTACCAAATAAATATAATACTACATTAGTTAAAACAGTTGCTCCATTAGCTGTAGGAGCTAAGTTACTTTGTTTTGCTGCTCCTAAAACTGCCAAGATTATATATATGATGGTCAGTAAAAAACCAGCTATTAATCCTGCTCTTATTGAATTTGAAACAAGTGACTTTTCATCTTTTATCCCCATTTGTTTTAAGGTTAATGAAATTACAACTCCAAAATTTAAAGCAGCAATAGTATCCATAGTCACATATCCATCTAAAATTCCTTTAAAGAAAGGAGTTTTTGCATACTCACCACTTGGATCACCAAAACTGCCTAGTGGATTAAATATGCTATAAATAAATATAGTAAAAATGAGAATTAATAATAATGGTGTCAAAACTTTTCCAAAACGTTCTACTAGCTTAGAAGGTGTTAAGCTAAGCCAAAATGCTATTGAAAAATAGACTAACGTATATAAGAAAAGAATCCATCCGCCTGAATTTATATGATTTGATAAAAATGGAGCTACCCCCATTTCAAAAGCTAAACTTCCTGCACGAGGAATACCTAAAAAAGGTCCAATTGCAACATAAATTAATATTGTAAAAACAGATGCAAAAATTGGATGTACTCGACTGGCTAAATTATATAATCCCCCAGCCTTAGAAACAGTGATTACTCCTAATATAGGTAATCCAACTGCAGAAATAATAAACCCTAACGTAGCAGCCTTTACAGAAGTACCTGCTAATTGTCCTAAAAATGGTGGAATTATTAAATTCCCTGCTCCAAAAAACATTGAAAAAAGCATTAAGCTAATAAGCATCATATCCTTTTTTGATAATTTTTCCATATTCATGCCTCCAATATAATGTGATTTAATAATGATTCTGTTTTAAAATTAATATATTAATAGCGCTATTATTTACAAATTTTAATGTTAATTTAAAGTTTTTAATTATAAAATTTAGGAAAAAAAAACTCGTCCCATAAAAGGGACGAGTTGTACTCGCGTTACCACCCTAATTCCATAAATCCTAATATTAATAATAATTATTATTAGATTTATAGCACTCAGCTACGTACACATGATACGCGTTCCTTTTAACGGTGGAATTCCGATAAAACTTACCTAAAATTAGTTTCAGTTTTACTTCTCAGAGATGATTTTCAGATATGTGCTGAACCTTGGCTCTCACCATAATGCCAATTCTCTGTAGAACAGATATCATAACTTACTTGTTCTCTTCATCAAATTTAATTCTTAAATAAATTAAAATTATGATATCACGGTCTAATATCTATGTCAAACATTTTTTTCTTTATTATGATTATTTAATAATTATTTAATATTTTTTATAATAAGGCACATTTTGTACATAATTTTAAAATATTGTATTTAATATTTTATCTAATTAAATTTAATTAAATATAATTATTTAACAACCTATAAATTAACATAAAATTGTTAAAATTTAAATTTTTTCAGCTAAATTTTACAAACAATTTAATCAGAAAATGATATAATAG
>NZ_JACSQB010000157.1 GCF_014836835.1 Clostridium faecium
TAAAAAATTAATATAATTCGTGAAATATTAATATATAAACTTTGTTAATAAAAAAATAACAAAAAGTCTATGAACTTAATATTTAAGCTCATAGACTTTTTGTGTGAATTAAATAAGGTGGCCAATTATATAAGTATATCTATTGTTTTTCACTATAAAAAACAATACCGCTTATAAATTTTTTAAGATTTATTTTTCCGTGAGTAGTACTTTTACCTCTAATATAGTCCATTTCTTTTTTTATTTGTTCAAAGTTGTATAATCCATTAGAATACTCAAGAAAAGTTTCATTCATATAATCTTCTAAACCTAAGTTTGCTATGTTTATCATTCCCGTAGTAGCAGCACGTCTAATACGTTGTTCCATAGATTTGGGGTTGTCTGTAAAATTACTACAAAGTTCCCTTAAAGTATAATCGGAAATATTTTTATCATGCTTTTTTAAATATTCTACAATTAAAATTATATCTTTACTTCCAAATTCACCCATGATACCAAGCTTTTGAAGTATATTTTTTAATTTATTTATATAATCATTATCTTCTTTAGGTCTTTTTACTTCTAATGATGTATCACTAGAAAATAAATCTTGAATTTTTCCTAATGTTCTATTCATATTTATATTTTCTATAACTTTTTTAATTACTTTCTCTACTTCTATAGCATTTATAGGTTTTTGAATATAAAATTCAACTCCATTTTCATAAGCTTTAGCTATCATATCCTTTGAAGTAACTTGAGATAACATTATAAAATTGACTTTTAAATTTTCCTCATTACAAGATTTTAATACAGAAATTCCATCCTTGCAGGGCATAAGCAAATCTACCATTACAATGTCAGGTTTTAATTCCTTTATATCTTCAAGTCCATCAATACCGTTAGTTGCATAGCCAATAACTTTACCAAGATTTCTATCTTCAATTATAAGTTTTAATATATTAATTACACTTATATCATCATCAATTAAAAAAAAGTTCATAATTAAATTCCCTCCAATATGTTTTTAGGAATTACTACAGTAAAAGTAGTTCCTTTTTCAATTGTAGAATTTACTTGAATTTCTCCCTTCAATTCTTTTGTTATAATGTCTTTTACTAAACTTAATCCAAGTCCTCTGTTAATTTGGCCAGTGGTGTAGTTTATTTTAGTAGAAAAACCAGGTGAGAATATTAAGTTAAGATATTCATCCTTTATTCCAGTTCCAGTGTCTTGTATTTTAAATATATGATGTTGTTCTTCTTCAAAATGAATAAACCATATTGAATTGTTTTTATCTTTATTTTTTATGGATTCAATGGCATTTATAATTAAATTTCTGAATATAGACATAAGGTAATAATGTTTTTCCGTAAAAAAGTCTCTTTCAATATGGAAATGTAATTTAATGTGTTTATTTGAAGCCTCTATTTCTTTTTCCATACTTTCTTTTAAAATTTTTATAATTTCTTTAAGATAGATGCCGTTATCATTTAGTTTATCCTCTAAAGTATCTTTAACACCTCTAACTACTAAAGAGTATTCTTTTTTTATTTCATGTATGTCTTTAGCTATTGTAAGAGCTGAATCTGCCCAAGTTTCACTATCAATGTTATTGGTTATTTTTTCGAAGAGCTTATAAGAGGTACTCATGGTGTTTTCAATGTGATACATATTTTTTTCCATCCAAAAGATTTCTGATTTAAGCTTAGAAGTAACCCATAATAGTTTTTTATATCTTTGCTCATGTTCATTTTTTAAAAGAAATATTCCATAGTAATCTAAAGAGGTCAATAAAACCCAAATTAAAAAAGACCTTATTATAGCCACAAGAAAAATACCCTGTTGAATTTTAAAATCAAAAATATCAGTTCCTAATCTAATAGTTATTTCAACTAAATTAGCTAAATAATCAATGACTATAAAATTTATAAAAATTTTCTGTATTTTAAATTTAAAATTAATTTTTTTATGCATACTAAAAAGAAATCCATAAGTAAGATAAAAAAATATTTCAGGAGAATATGCATATAAAATGTCACTATAAATTCCAGTATTAATAAAATGAACAAGTACTCTTAAAAAATAAACTCCTAATGAAGAAAAAATAGTGGTGAGTATTATATTTAAATCTTCAAAAATATATAAAAAAATAGGAAATAAAATAATAGCTAAAGATATTTTAAAATTAGTCAATAATAAATTTATATGTATTTGTGCAGCTATAGAGACAAAGGCAGAGGCAAGAAGACTTTTTTTAAATTCATCTCTTCTAGTTATTGTAAAATCATCACTATACATAATTTTATCCTTTCCAATTTTGTTTTATAGGTGCATTTATGTTAATTTTAACATAAAATTTATATTGAATTTTAAATTATAAACAATTTATGTATTTGTAATTTCTATATGTTCTATATAAATTTCTTATAAATAAAAAGGAATTTATCATATCTATGTAGTAATTAGAGGGTAAATCAAGAAAAAACTAAAAATTGTAATTTATTTAATTAAAGGAGGAGAAAAAATGGAGTGCAGATGGAGTTTGAAAGAATTATATGATTCTTTTGAAAGTGCTAGTTTTAAAGAAGATATGACTAAATTAGAAGATTATGTTGACTCTCTTAATAAGTTTGGAGAAAAATTAAATGATACTAATGATTCAAAAAGTATCTTAGAGGAGTATATTTCACTTTATAAAGATATAACAATTTTAGTTAATAAACTATTTAGCTATACTTCTCTTACTATGAGCGTAGATACTAAAAATGAAATTGCTTTAAAAAATTTGAATATGATTGAAAATAAATATAGTGAAATAGCTGCACCACTTGCTAAAATAAACAAATTTATAGGTTCTATAGAAAATTTGAAAGAAATAATTGAAGAATCTCCATTGCTCAAAGAACATGAATATCATTTAAATGAAATAGCTAAAAGAAGTAAATACTTTTTAAGTGAGAAAGAAGAAGCTATTATTGCTAAAATGAGAAATAGTGGATCTTCAGCTTGGAACAAAATGATGGAACTTTTAGTTTCAAATTTAAAGGTTGATATTGAAGAAAATGGACAAATAAAGGAATTGCCGTTGTCTGTAGTTAGAAATTTAGCTTATGATAAAGATAAAGAAATAAGAAAAAAAGCTTATGAAGCAGAACTTAAAAGTTATGAAAAAATAGAGGATGCAGTGGCAGCATCATTAAATGGAATAAAAGGTGAAGTTATAACTGTTTGTAAATTAAGAGGATTCACTTCACCATTAGAAGAAACCCTATTTAGTTCAAGAATGGACAAGGAAACTTTAGACGCAATGATTTCAGCAATGAAAGAAAGCTTACCGGTGTTTAGAAAATATCTAAGGAGAAAAGCTGAGCTTTTAGGGTATAAGAATGGACTACCTTTTTATGAATTGTTTGCACCAATGGGTAATGCAGATATGAAATTTGAATATGAAAAAGGTAAGGCATTTGTTGAAGAAAATTTTAGAACTTTCAGTGATAAATTAGCAGATTTTGCAAGGAAGGCTTTTGATAACAATTGGATAGATGTTTATCCAAGAGAAGGCAAAGTTGGAGGTGCTTTCTGCGCTGGACTTCATATGCTAGGAGAAAGCAGATTGATGCTTAATTATGGAAATACATTTAGTGATGTGGTTACTCTTGCTCATGAACTAGGACACGGATACCATGGAGAATGTTTAAAAGAAGAAAGTATATTAAATAGTGAATACCCTATGCCTATAGCAGAAACAGCATCAACATTCTGCGAAACAATAATTAAAAAAGCTGCTATTAAAGCTGCTAATAAAGAAGAGGCTTTTTCAATTTTAGAAACAGAAATCAGTGACAGTACTCAAGTTATTGTAGATATATTAAGTAGATATATATTTGAAACAAATTTATTTAGTAGGAGAGAAGAAAGTTCTCTAAGCAGTAATGAACTTAAAGAACTTATGATTAATGCTCAACTTGAAGCCTACGGTGATGGACTAGACAGAGAATATTTACATCCATATATGTGGCTTTGTAAAGGACATTATTATAGTGCTGGTTTAAGCTTTTATAACTTCCCATATGCTTTTGGACTATTATTTGCTAAAGGATTATATGCAGATTATCTAAAAAGAGGAGAAGACTTCGTAAAAGATTACGACAAATTATTGAGTTTAACAGGAAAAATGGATATAGCTGATCTTACTAAATTGATGAATATAGACATACATTCTATAGATTTTTGGAGAAATTCATTAAAAGTTGTGGAAGAAGATATTGAAAAATTTATAGAGTTAAGTAAAGAAATTTAAAAAAATTACATTTTTTGAAAATAATTTGTATAAATAATATAATTATGGATAAAATCCCTCAATAAGGAGGGATTTATTTTATGTTTAAAAAAATTTTAAAAAATAAAAAATTATTAATATATATGCTTAGTGGTATAATAATTTTCTTATCAAGTTATTTTGTATATACTAGTATAATAAATAAGGAAAATATTTATTCCTTAGCTAAGGAGGCAAGCTCTACAAATTCTAAATCATTAAAGTTCAATTCAAAAAATAAAATAGAATTTTTTATAAAATATAACAACTGTAAAGATTTTATAAAAGATACTCAAATGAATGAGATGGTAGAGAGAGAAAAAGACAAACTTAATGGATTAAAAGAATCAGAGCTGGAAGAAATTTATAAAAGCTATGGATATAAACTAGAAAAGTTTACAAAAGATCAAGTGATTTTTGTAAAAGAAATTGAAGGATATAACTATGAAGCAGACAATTATTTTATAGGTATTGGAGAAAACAATGTAGTTATATATAGTAAGGGTGAGGATGGAAGTATAACAGTTGAGGAACCTTCAATTAAAAATGTAAGAAGCGAAGAAAATAAAGGCATAACCTTAGATTATATAAAAGATAAAGGAAATCTTATAGAATCTTTATATAAAGGTAAAAAAGAATATCAATTTAAAACTAAAGAGGAAGCAATACAATATGCACAAGCCTTATGCAGTTCATAAAATTTATTTTAAAACTAAATTTTTACCAGGATTAAAAAGTCTTAAGAGTTAAATTTCTTAAGGCTTTTTAATTTTTATTTTGATTTTTAACTGTTTTAATAAGTTTTTTAGTTACATAAGATTATGAATTCAATAAGGTTTTTTGTTGAATTGTACAAGGTAAGATGGTAAAGTAATATGTAGTTGCAAATTATAGTAGGATGGTGATTGTTTTGTATGAATATATAAAAGGTAAATTTATTGGCATAAATAAAGATTACGTAGTTATAGATAATAATGGTATAGGTTACAAGATATTTACTTCAGGAAATACCATGTCTCAAATGCCGCCTACTAATTCAGAAGTTTTACTTTATATTCAGCAAATAGTAAGAGAAGATTTTATTGGACTTTATGGTTTTATAACTAAAGATGAACTAGAAATGTTCAATTTACTATTAACCATTAACGGAGTAGGTGCAAAAGCCACTCTCTCACTTTTATCTATATGTACTGTTAGAAATTTCAAATATGCTATTTTAACAGGTGATGAAAAAACTTTAATAAAAGCTCCAGGAGTAGGTAAAAAAACAGCACAAAGAATTATTTTGGAGCTTAAAGATAAAATTCACTTAGAAGATATGACGGAAGACAATGTTGAAAGTGAAACTATAATAGAGATGGATTCAAGGGTAAATGAAGTATTTGGTGCATTAATAGCTCTAGGATATTCAGAAAAAGAAGCTGAAAAGTCTATTAAAGTTGTTTCAAAAGATAAAAATGGAACTGTTGAAGATATGATTAAAAAATGTTTAAGGCATTTAATGTCTTAATTGTCTACGGAAATTTAAAGGAGTGAACTTCTTTTGGAAGATAGAGTAATTACTTCTCAATTAAGAGAGGAAGATTTAGATGTTGAATATTCTTTAAGACCTCAGCGATTAAAAGAATATATAGGACAATCAAAAGTTAAAGAAAGATTAGATATATTTTTAAAAGCAGCAAAGATGAGGAATGAACCTTTAGACCATGTACTGCTATATGGACCTCCGGGACTTGGAAAAACCACTTTAGCTAATATCATAGCAAAGGAAATGGGAGGGAATTTAAAGGTAACTTCAGGACCAGCTATTGAAAGAGCAGGTGATTTAGCAGCAATACTTACTAGTCTTTCTAATTTTGATGTGCTGTTTATAGATGAAATACATAGATTAAACAGAGCTGTAGAAGAAATTTTATATCCTGCTATGGAGGATTATTCTCTAGATATAGTTATAGGAAAAGGGGCATCTGCTAAGTCCATTAGATTAGATTTGCCTAAATTTACGTTAATAGGTGCAACCACAAGAGTTGGGCTTTTAACTTCTCCTCTTAGAGACAGGTTTGGAGTATTGTCTCCTATGGAATACTACAATGAAGATGAGCTTAAGGAAATAGTAGTTCGCTCTTCAAGTATATTAAATGTTTCTATTGAAGAAAATGCAGCTATAGAAATTGCTAAGAGATCAAGAGGTACTCCAAGAATAGCAAATAGACTTTTAAAAAGAGTTAGGGATTATTGTTTGGTAAAAGGAAATGGAGTTATAGATTTTCATATAGTAAAAGCTGCATCTGAACTTTTAGAAATTGATCATGAGGGCTTTGACAAAATAGATAATAAAATTCTAGAAGCAATTATAGATAATTTTAATGGAGGACCAGTGGGAATTGAAACTTTAGCTTATTACATTGGTGAAGAATTAGGTTCTGTTGAAGATGTCTATGAGCCTTATTTAATTCAAAAAGGGTTTATAATTAGAACTCCTAGAGGAAGAGTAGCTTCAGATAAAGCCTATAACCATTTAGGAAGAAAAATGCCAGAGAAAAAATAGTATTTGTTATATTATTCATATAATGGTACAATAATTTACCTATGGGATAAATTTATTTTAAATTTAAGAAGGTGTAAGGTTTGAAAGTTAAGGATTTTTATTTTGATTTGCCACAGGAACTTATAGCACAAGTACCCCTTGAAAAAAGGGATGAATCTAAACTTATGGTGGTAAACAAAATTAATGGAGAAATAGAACATAAAAAATTTAAAGAAATTATAGATTATCTTGAAGCAGGGGACACTTTGGTTTTAAATGATACTAGAGTGATGCCGGCAAGATTACATGGAATAAAAGAAGAAACAGGAGCTAAAATGGAATTTCTTCTTTTAAGACGATTAGAAAAAGATGTATGGGAAACATTAGTTAAACCAGGAAAAAGAGCAAAATTAGGTTCAAGATTTGTTTTTGGAAATGGAGAACTTAAAGCTGAAGTAATTGAAGTGTTGGATAATGGAAATAGAAAAGTCCGCTTTGAATATAGTGGGATTTTTGAAGAAGTTTTAGATATATTAGGGGAGATGCCTCTTCCTCCATATATAACAGAAAAACTTGAGGATAAAGAAAGATATCAAACAGTGTATTCAAAAGAGGTTGGTTCTGCAGCAGCACCTACAGCAGGACTTCATTTTACAGAAGAACTTTTAGAAAAAATAAAAAACAAAGGGATAAATATTGTATTTGTCACCTTACATGTAGGACTTGGAACATTTAGACCAGTTAAAGCAGAAAACATAGAGGACCATGAAATGCATTCAGAGTATTATTACATATCTAAAGAAACTGCTGATATTATAAATGCTACTAAAGAAGCTGGAAAGAGAGTAATAGCAGTAGGAACTACTTCTAATAGAACTTTAGAAAGTGTTAGTGATGAAAATGGAAGGGTAAAAGAAGCGTCAGGATATACAGATATATTTATATATCCAGGATATAAATTTAAAATTGTAGATGCACTTATAACTAATTTTCATCTTCCAGAATCAACACTTATAATGTTGATTAGTGCTTTTTCAAATAAAGATATTGTAATGAATGCTTATAAAATAGCAGTAGAAAATAGATATAGATTTTTCAGTTTTGGAGATGCTATGTTTTTAAAGTAAAAAATAAGTAATTCCATTATATTAAAAAACAGAGGTCAGTAAGATAAATACTGATTTAAAAATTCACTTATAGGCTAAACTATGAGTGAAAGCTGTTTTTTGCATAATGTAAAATAAATATGTTATTTTTATATAGTTAATTTTTATAAAATGTTTTACTAATTAGGAGGGAGAGTTTCTGCTTATGTATAAATTGTTAAAGAAAAGTGGAAATGCAAGAAGGGGAGAGTTTACTACACCTCATGGAGTAGTTCAAACTCCGGTATTTATGAATGTTGGTACTCTTGCAGCAATTAAAGGTGCAGTATCATCAATGGATTTAAAAGAAATAGGATGTCAAGTTGAGCTTTCAAATACATATCACCTACATTTAAGACCTAGTGATGAAGTAGTAAAAAAAATGGGCGGATTACATAAATTCATGAATTGGGATAGACCTATACTAACAGATTCAGGTGGATTTCAAGTTTTCTCATTATCCAGTATGAGAAAAATAAAAGAAGAAGGAGTTTACTTTAACTCTCATATAGATGGTAAAAAAATATTTATGGGACCTGAAGAAAGTATGCAAATTCAAAGTAATTTAGCCTCAACTATAGCTATGGCTTTTGATGAATGCATTCCTAATCCGTCTCCAAAGGAATATGTTGAAAAATCAGTAGCAAGAACAACAAGATGGCTTGAAAGATGCAAAAAAGAAATGGATAGATTAAACTCACTTCCAGATACTATAAACAAACATCAAATGTTATTTGGAATAAATCAAGGTGGTGTTTATGAAGATATAAGAATAGAGCATGCTAAAACTATTTCTAAAATGAATTTAGACGGTTATGCTATTGGAGGGCTTGCAGTAGGAGAAACTCATGAGGAAATGTATAGAATAATTGAAGCTGTTGTGCCTCATCTTCCGGAAGATAAGCCTATATATTTAATGGGCGTAGGACTTCCAAGTAATATTTTAGAGGCAGTTTCACGAGGAGTAGATTTTTTTGACTGTGTACTTCCTGCTAGAAATGGAAGACATGGACACGTGTTCACTAAATATGGTAAAATAAATCTTATAAATGCAAAGTTTGAACTTGATGATAATCCAATAGATGAAGGATGTCAATGTCCAGCATGCAAATCTTATACAAGAGCTTATATAAGACATTTATTTAAAGCCAAAGAAATGCTTGCAATGAGGCTTTGTGTATTACATAATCTATACTTCTATAATAAACTTATGGAAGACATAAGAGCTGCCATCGATGGAGATTATTTTGAAGAATTTAAAAAGGAAAAATTATCTCAATGGGGTGACAAAGCATAATAATTACTGTTAAATTTTATATTAGATATAATTGAAAATTGAAAGGAGGGAGATTATGCAACAATTACTAGGTTTACTACCTATAGTGGTAATGCTAGCTATATTTTACGCTTTAATTTTTATACCAGAAAAGAAAAGAAGAAAAAAATATGAAGAGATGTTAACTGCTTTAAAAATGAATGATGAAGTAATGACTAAGGGCGGAATAATGGGAAAAATCGTTAATATACAAGATGATTACATTATTTTAGAAAGTGGTCCTGATAGAGCTAGAATTAAAATAGCAAAACAAGGAGTAAATAGTCTTATTAAAGCATCAGAAGTAGCTTTAACTAAAGAAAAATAATGAATAATTTCTCTCATCTATTCATATTTATTAATAGATGGGGGGGATTATAAATGGTAAAAAAAATAAAATATTCCTGTATAGGGCATGGAGTGTTAAGAGCTTTTATTCTTACTATGTTTTCTTTAGTGATCTATTCACTAATAATTAGTTTTTTTTCCATTAATGCTGTAGTAACATCAGTATTTTTTGTGGTGTTAACAATTTTAAGTATACTTTATGGTACTGTGTATGCAACTATGAAAGCAGGACATAATGGATGGTTAATGGGCATTTTAGTTGCATTCTTTTACATGTTAGCTATCTTTATAATAAGCATAATATGTGGTAAAGAATTTGCTTTTGGAATGAAAGAATTTGTAAGACTAGCCTTAGCATTAATTGTTGGTGCTCTTTCTGGAATGATAGCTGTAAATCTATAAAAATTTATATAGATATAAATAATTAGGATGGAGGAAATCACAACATGAAACACATCAAAACAATAAACAAATCAAATATTAAAGAAAGCTTAAAAAAGCCAGGATGCAAAGAGTGTGCTAATTCTTGTCAATCAGCATGCAAAACTTCATGCACAGTAGCTAACTTAGCTTGTGAAAATTAATATTTAAAAAAGGCAGTAACTTAGGGTTACTGCTTTGTATTTAACTAGGAGGAAAAAAATGTCACTAATTCATAAGTTTATACAAGGTAATGATTATTACGTAATAGATGTAAATTCTGGTGCAGTACATGTGGTAGATAAACTAGTATATGACTTACTAGATGAAGATAAATTGAGAAATAAAGAAGAGTTAATTGAAGAGTTTAAGGAAACATATCCAGTAGAGGATATTGAAGAAGTTTATAATGAACTTAGAGAACTTGTTAATGATGGAATATTATATTCATCAGATTTATATGAAAATATAGCAAAGAAAAGTGGACAAGGTCCATCCTATATAAAAGCCCTTTGCTTGAATATAATCCATGATTGTAATTTAAGATGCAAATATTGTTTTGCAGATGAAGGTGAATATCATGGATGTAGAAAAGCAATGTCACCAGAAGTTGGAAAAAAAGCAATAGATTTTGTTATAGCTAACTCTGGAAGCAGAAAAAATATAGAAATAGATTTATTTGGTGGAGAACCTTTAATGGCTTTTGATACTATTAAAGAAATAGTAGATTATGCTAGAGAACAAGAAAAAATTTATAATAAAAACATAAGATTCACAATGACAACTAATGCCACTTTATTAAATGATGAAAATATGAAGTATTTAGATGAAAATATGGGAAATTTAGTTTTAAGTATTGATGGAAGAAAAGAAATTAATGATAAAGTAAGAGTAAGAGTAGATGGCAGTGGATGCTATGATAGTATTTTACCTAAAATTAAAGAGATGGTAGATATGAGAGATAAATCTAAATCTTATTATGTAAGAGGAACTTTTACAAGAGAAAATACAGATTTCTTTGAAGATGTGAAGCATATGGCTGATTTAGGTTTTGAAGAAATATCTATTGAACCTGTAGTTCTTCCAGACGAACATGAGTTATCTTTAAGACGTGAAGATTTGCCAACAATATTTGAACAATATGATAAATTATATGAAGATATGATAAAGAGACATAAAGAAGGAAAAGACTTTAGATTTTATCATTTTAACATTGATCTTCAAGGAGGTCCATGTGTTTATAAGAGAATATCTGGATGTGGTGCAGGTCATGAATATGTAGCTGTTACACCAGACGGAGATGTTTATCCTTGTCATCAATTTGTTGGCAATGAGGAGTATTTACTGGGAAATATTTACGATGGTATAAAAAATCAAAATTTAGTTCAGACTTTTAAAGAAGCTCATATATACAATAAACCAACTTGTAAAAAATGCTGGGCAAGATTTTATTGTAGCGGGGGATGCCAAGCAAATAACTTTAATTTCAATGGAGATATGCATATACCTTATGAAATTGGCTGTGAAATGCAAAAGAAGAGAATAGAATGTGCTATTGCTCTAAAAACAAAACTTATGGAAGAGTAATGTAATCTTTGAAAACATTGACTATTATTTTTACAGGAGATATAATTTACCTTAGGCATCCTCAAAAAATAATTAATTTGCATTTTGTATAATTTATAAAACATTTTATTGGTTAAGCCTGTTAATTTTATTATTTATGACAGGCTCTATGAACTTATATTAAATATTTGCCGTACAATTCTTTAATTATTTTAGACGCCTTAAAGAAGTAAAGATTAACTTAGATGGGAAGGGGATAAACATGAAGAAAGGTAAAGGTAAAAGCAGTGCTTTATTTATTATTGCCATAGGTATAATAGCTTTTTTAGCATATACAGGCTACTTTGGACTAGAAATGTTTGGTTATAGAGTTAAATCCTTTGGGTCTGCAATAAATAAAGGTCTTGATTTGCAAGGCGGTTCATCACTGCTTATGGAATTGAAATCAGACAAAGTTGATTCTAGCACAGTAGATAGAACTATAGAATTGATTTCTATGAGAACTAACAAGCTAGGTGTTAGTGAAATATCAGTAACTCGCGAAGGTGAAAAGAGAATAAGAATTGAAATACCAGGACAATTTGATACAAAAGCTGTATTAAATACTGTTGGAAAAACTGGAGAATTAAAATTTGTAGGACCGGATCAAAAGGTTGTACTTACTGGTAAAGATGTTAAAGATGCTATGGCACAGTATGACCAAGAAGGAAAAGCAGTAGTAAGCCTTGAACTTAACGAGGAAGGAACTAAAAAATTTGCTGAAGCAACAGAAAAATTTATAGGTAAACAAATTGCCATTACTATGGATGAAGAACTTTTAACTAATCCTGTAGTTAACCAAGCTATAAGAGAAGGTAAGGCAGTTATCTCTGGAATGGCATCTTTAGAAGAAGCTAAATCAATAGCAAACATAATAAAATCAGGTGCATTGCCAGTACCAGTTGAAGCAGTTTCTGTAAAAACTGTAGGACCAACTATTGGTATGGAAGCTTTAGGGTTAAGTAAAAAAGCAGCAATAGTTGGAATACTACTAGTGATGCTGTTTATGATGGTTTATTATAGAGCACCAGGAGTAGTATGCTGTTTTTCATTAGTTTTATATATAAGTTTACTTCTTATGACTTTTGCTGTATTTAATGTTACTTTAACATTGTCAGGTATAGCAGGATTCTTGCTTACAGTAGGTATGGCAGTGGACGCTAATGTACTTATATTTGAAAGAATTAAAGAGGAATTAAAGACAGGAAAATCCATTAAAGCATCATTGGAATCAGGATTTGATAAGGCATTTTCATCTATATTAGATTCAAATATAACAACTATAATTGCTGCTGGATCCTTATATTTTGTAGGAACAGGTTCAGTTAAAGGATTTGGACTAACACTTATGATTGGTATAATTATAAGTATATTCACAGCTCTTACCGTTACAAAGTTTTTATTAAGAAAAACTGTTGAAATGGGACTTGTTACTAAGCCTTCCCATTTTGGCGTGAAAAGGGGGTAGGAGTATGGTTAAGATAATAGAGAAGACAAAAGTATGGTTTACCATATCACTTTTAGTTATTTTAATTGGATTTGGATTTGTTGTATTTAAAGGACTTAACTATGGTATAGATTTTAAAGGCGGTACCTTAATAAATATCAATCTGAATAAACAGTTTGAAAAAGATAAAGTAAATTCAATTTTAGATAAATATGCTAAAGATAAATATTCAACTAAAATTGTAAATGATGGGAAAGAAATTGAAATCATAGTTCAAGCAGATGTTCTTAATGAAGAAAAAACTAATGAATTAGTAGATGAAATAAAAAAGGAATTTTCATTAGATGATAATGCAATTTTAGATAAAGAAACTATAGGAGGAACTATAGGAAGAGAATTAAAGTCCAAAACTTTCTTAGCACTGATTGTAGCCAACGTAGCTATGCTTATATACATAGGCATAAGATTTGAGTTTAGTTTTGGAGCTGCTGCAATAATAGCTGTAGTTCATGATGTACTTGTTACTATAGGAGTATATGGAATTTTAGGCATTCCTGTAAATGCACCTTTCATTGCTGCAATACTTACAATTGTAGGATATTCCATAAATGACACTATAGTTATATTTGATAGAATAAGAGAAAATTCTAAGAAAATGAGAAAAGTTAGTGTAGATGAAATTGCTAATATAAGTATTAATCAAACTTTATCAAGATCAATTAATACATCACTAACTACATTGTTTACTATAACAGCAGTTTATATTTTTGTTCCAACTATAAGAGAATTTTCTTTTCCACTAATAGTTGGTATAGCAACAGGAGCTTATTCATCAATTTTTATAGCAAGTCCTATTTGGGTTATGCTAAAAAAAAGAAAGGCATCTTCTGCTACTAAATAAATAAAATAAAGTCAGAAAGAGAATTAAACACATTCCATTTCTGACTTTTTTAATCCATTTCGGATATGAATTAAATTTCAAGATAGTTATAGATATATAAGTTTAACACCTTAGAATTAAACTTATATATATGTAACTATAAAATTTTGTAAATAGGATAAATGATTAAGAAGTTTTAATTATGTTTAAACTTTAAATATTAAAGCATATTAAAAATAAGGATTACAGCTATTAACAACAACATTTATTTTAAATTTTATGCATGTTATTTAGCTTATTTCTTACTAATTATTTTATTTTCACTAATTAAAAATTTGTTTTTCATATTTTTTTGTAAAAATATTTGTAATATCAAGGATTTTAAATTATAATAATATTTGTTTTCTATTATTTTGGAGGAGCATATTATGGAAGAACACCACATTAAAAATACCTATAATCCACTATTACTTAAAGGTATGAAAAATGCTCTAAGAAGAATAATAAAAGCTATAAATGAAAGAGAAAAGATAGTTGTTTATGGTTATTATGACTTTGATAGTATTACGGCTATATCTCTTTTAATTTTAGTTTTAAAATATCTTAATGCAGATGTAGAGTATTTTCAGCCTAATGAAGCGAGAGTAAATAGAAACTTAAATGATAATGACATACAAAATTACATAAAGTATTTAGGTGCAGACCTTGTAATAACTGTAGGTTCAACTGTAAATTCAAAAAAGGAAGTAGAGCTTTGTAAAGAGCTAAATATAGATATTATTGTTACTGATTATCATAAGAATGTAAATGATATAGAAGATGTAATTGTAGTTAATCCTAATCAAAATGGATGCAAGTATCCTTTTAAAAATCTTTCAGCAGTAGGGGTTGCATATAAACTAGCTCAAACTATATCTTCTTATTATGAAATGAGTTGTATAAATAAATACATAGACTTAGTAATGTTAGGAACTTTATCTAAAGGAATTCCTATAGTAGGAGAAAATAGTTACATAGTTGAGGAAGGCTTAAAACAAGTATCTTATACTAACAATTATGGTATAAGAGCATTATTAGATGATAATAATGTTAATAACATTGAAGAATTTATTAATAGTAATTTAACTGTTGATATATTCCCTAAGTCAAATTCTATGGGACGTATAGACAATGCTAAAATAGCTATAGAACTTTTTACTACTAGTGATAGCTACAGGGCAAAACAAATTTCAAAGTATTTATATAATGAAATAAAAAGAAACAATAAATTGATAAATAAAGAGGAAATACAGATGAATTTGCAAATTGTATAATAATAAATATACTGGGATTAAATAATTTTAAGAATAATTATGTACATAACATTTATTTTTTAAGGTTTTCTATGTAAAGTATATTTTGTATTTAGATTAGTTAATGTATTCAAAATGTTTTATTGCATAAATCATAGCTTTGAATATATAATAAACTGTATGATTAAATTATCTATTATGAAAATGTTCATAAGGAATATTATAGAGGGGGAATAACGATGGATTTAAAGGATAAAATAAGAGTTATTGATGGGTTCCCAAAGAAAGGTATAAGCTTTAAGGATATCACAACCTTATTACAAGATGGAGAAGCTTTAAAATTAACTATAGATAAATTTGTAGAGCACTTAAAAGATAAAAATGTTGATTTGATTGTTGGACCAGAAGCAAGAGGATTTTTATTTGGAGTACCTGTAGCTTATGCTATGGGAATAGGATTTATACCTGTTAGAAAGCCAGGAAAGTTACCATATGACACAATGAAAGTTGAATATGATTTAGAATATGGTACTGATTCATTAGAGATTCATAAAGATGCCATAAAGCCAGGACAAAGAGTTGCTGTAATTGATGATTTATTAGCAACAGGAGGTACAGTTTCAGCAGTAGCTAAACTTGTGGAAGAAGCAGGTGGAGAAGTGGTATCTTTAGATTTTGTTATTGAACTTACTGATTTGAATGGAAGAGAAAAGATTGATAACTACGATATCATGTCTGTAGTACAATACAATATATAAAAAAATACATTGTTACTACTAAATTACACAAAGCAAATTGCATAAATATAATGGTTATTATATAATATTATTATTAGTAAAAAATAGTGGCTGGTTGTGTAACCAGCCTTTAGTTTTAGGGGTGTAATCTTAATGCTAGAAAAATTATTAGATAAAATTCAAAATAATTGTCATAATGTAGATATAGAGTTGGTTACAAAGGCATTTAATCTTTCTGTAGAAGCACATAAAAACCAAAAAAGGGAATCTGGTGAGCCCTATATAATTCATCCAGTAGAAGTTTCATGTATATTAGCAGAGTTAGGATTAGATACCTCTACTATAGTTGCTGGGCTTCTTCATGATGTAATTGAAGATACTGAATATACCTATGAGGATATCTGTAATATTTTTAGTGTAGAAGTTGCAGATTTAGTTCAAGGGGTATCTAAGCTTGGAAAAATGAAATATAAAACTAAAGAAGAACAGCAAGCAGATAATGTTAGAAAAATGTTACTTGCTATGGCAAAAGACATAAGGGTTATTCTTATAAAACTTGCAGATAGATTACATAATATGAGAACCTTAAAATATAAGCCAGAATTTAAGCAAAGAGAAACAGCTAAAGAAACCTTGGATATTTATGCACCATTAGCACATAGACTAGGTATATCTAAGATTAAATGGGAACTTGAAGATTTAGCACTTAGGTATTTAAATGCTTCAGAGTATTATGATTTAGTTAAACTAATCTCAGAAAAAAGAGCAGAAAGAGAAGATCAAATTGAACACATTATATCTAAGTTAAAATCTAATTTAGATATGGTTGGAATTAAATCAGAAATAGAGGGAAGACCAAAACATTTTTATAGCATTTACAGAAAAATGATTACTAAAAACAAAACTATAGACCAAATATTTGACTTAACAGCAGTGAGAATATTAGTTGATGATATAGGTAATTGCTATGCTTCACTTGGTATTGTTCATACAATGTATAAACCTATTCCAGGCAGGTTTAAAGACTATATAGCTATGCCTAAGCCTAATATGTACCAATCTATACATACTACAGTAATTGGACCTTTTGGCAAACCTGTAGAAATTCAAATTAGAACATATGATATGCATAGAACTGCTGAATATGGTATTGCTGCTCACTGGAAGTATAAAGAAGGAATAGAAGGAAACAATGATTCATTGGAATCAAGACTTTCTTGGTTAAGAGAAATGCTTGAGTGGCAAGGAGAAACAGCAGATGCAGAAGAATTCATGGAAGGATTTAAAATAGATTTATTTTCTGATGAAGTCTTCGTCTTTACACCTAAAGGGGATGTTATAAGTCTTCCACATGATTCAACACCAATAGATTTTGCTTATAGCATACATACAGATATAGGACATAAATGTACTGGAGCTAAAGTTAATGGTAAAATAGTTCCACTTACGTATAGTTTAAAAACTGGAGAAATAGTTGAAATTATAACATCACCTAATTCTAAAGGTCCAAGTATCGATTGGATTAATATTGCAAAGAGTAATAGAGCTAAAAGTAAAATAAAAGTTTGGTATAAAAAATCAAGAAGAGATGAAAGTATTGAAAAAGGTAAAGAATATCTTGAAAGGGAAGCTAGAAAGCAAGGATTAATTATAAATGACTTAATAAAATCTCCAGCATTAGAAAAAACTCTTAAAAGATATAACCTAAAAAATTTAGAAGATTTATATGCAACTTTAGGAGTAAATGAAATTCTTCCTAATAACATTGTGAATAAACTTAAAGAACCCCTTATTGAAGCTAAGAAAATTTTAAGTCAGGAAGAAGAAAATAAGAATATAGAAGAAAAAATAAGTAAATACAGCAATAAAAATTCTTCTAAAAAAGATAGTTCATCTCAAGTTCAGGTAAAAGGTGAAAGCAATCTTTTAATAAGATATGCTAAATGTTGTAATCCTGTGCCAGGAGATGAAATCATAGGTTATATAACAAAGGGAAAAGGTGTTTCTGTTCATAGAAAAGATTGTAAGAATTTAATTGCACTTAGCAAAAATGATGATGATAAAATCGTAGAAGTAAGCTGGGGCAGTGAAAAGATTTCAGGAAGATATGCAACAGAACTTCAAATTAAAGCTGAAGATAGATTTGGTATATTAACAGAAGCTATTAATTTGTTAAATGAAGCTAAAACTTCTATAAATTCGGTAAATGCTAAAGCTACTAGAACTGGGGAAGTAATAATAAACATTAAAATTTCCATTACAAGTACAGAACAGTTAGTAGAAATTCAAAAGAAATTAAGACGTCTTAACGGAGTTTATGATGTCTATAGGATTAAAAATTAATTGAGGAGTGTATTAAGTTATGAGAGCTGTTGTTCAAAGGGTAAAGACATCAAAGGTGGAAGTTGAAAATAAAGTAATTGGTCAAATTGATAGAGGATTAAATGTATTAGTTGGTATTAGTAAAGAAGATACTAAGGAAGATATAGAGTATATAGTTCGTAAAGTCTTAGGAATGAGAATATTTGAAGATGAAAATGATAAGATGAATTTTTCAGTAGAAGACATAGGTGGAAGCGTTTTACTTATATCACAGTTTACACTATATGGAGATTGCAGGAAAGGAAAAAGGCCAGATTTTATGAAGTCTCAAAATGGAGAAATTGCAGAAAAAATGTACAATGAACTTGTTTCTGAATTTAAAAAGAAGCTTGGAGATGATAAAGTACAAACAGGAGAATTTGGGGCAGATATGCAGGTATATATCCAAAATGATGGCCCAGTAACATTATTATTGGAAAGTAAGAAAGATTTCTAGAGGTGAAAATATGGTTATAAAAAGAGTTGTAGCAGGAATATATGGTGCTAATTGTTATATAATCATGGATGAGTCTACTAAAGAAGCAGTAGTACTTGATCCTGGTGGTGATGTTGATGATATTGAAAAGGCTATAGTTAATCTAGGTGCAGAAGTTAAATATATACTTTTAACTCATGGACATTTAGATCATACTGGCGGCGTTGATGAACTTCATAGCATTTTTAATAGTAAAATTGGAATAAGTGAAAAAGATTATATTTTAATGGAAAAAGGTACTTATGTTTATGGTGGTGAAATTGCTGCTGGAGTAGATATGTTTTTAAAGGATAAAGATGAAATTAAATGTGGAAACTTTGTAATAGAGTGTATTGAGACTCCAGGACACACTCCAGGGGGACTTTGTTTTAAAATAGAAAGTAATATCTTTACTGGTGATACATTATTTAATGGTTCAATAGGAAGAACAGATTTAGTTGGTGGAGATTATGAAGCATTGATGAAATCAATAAAAGAAAAATTGATTAGCTTATCTGAAGATACAGTAGTTTATCCAGGACATGGACCAAGTTCCACACTAGCAAAAGAAAAGCTTATGAATCCTTTTATTAGAGGATAGGAGTAATGCAAAGGATTTGATGAATTTGTATAAAGTAGATAAAATAATTAATGTAAAATTAAATAATCTAAACTTTAGATATGATGTTTTTCAAATGATAAATTTATTTTATCCATTCAGTGATATAGAATTTGTTAATGAAAATCCTCACATTGAAATTATAGTTGAGAATGAAGAAATAAATATAAAATTTAGTGATAAAATAGAAGTGTTCAAGATAAATAAAGAACATAAAATAAAAGAAGAGGTAAAAAAGGCAGTATTTAATTTTTTAAGTGAGAAAACAAATAAAGTACTGCCTTGGGGAACTTTAGTTGGAATAAGACCTTCAAAAAAGGCACTGGAGCTTTTAGAAAAAGGATATAGTGAAAAAGAAATAATATATGATTTCTACAAAAGACATTTAACTTTAGAAGAAAAAGCTAAATTATGCATAGATGTGGCTAAATATGAGAGGGACATAGTAAATAAGGATGAGAAGGTAATAAGTATTTATATAGGTATGCCATTTTGTCCAACAAGATGTGCATACTGTTCTTTTGCATCAAATCCAATAGGTGCATGTAAAAACATAGTAAAGCCATATTTAGAATCTCTTTATAGAGAAATTGAAGCATTGTCCACTTATGTTAAAAGTAAAAATTTAAAAATTGAATGTGTTTATTTTGGAGGAGGTACACCTACTTCTATAAGTGATGAGGATTTTGAAGAAACTATGAAGCATATTTATAGTAATTTTGTTGATGGAAAACATATTAAAGAATTTACTGTAGAATGTGGAAGGCCGGACAGTATAACTGAAAATAAACTCTTATCAATGAAAAAATATGGTGTTCAAAGAATTAGCATTAATCCTCAAAGTATGAATGATAAAACCTTAAAATTAATAGGCAGAAATCATGATGTATATTCAGTAATTGAAAAGTTTAATTTAGCAAAAAAATTAGGCTTTGATAATATTAATATGGATATAATAGTGGGCCTTCCAGGAGAAAAATTATCTAATATAGAAAAAACCTGTGAGGAAATATTTAAGTTAAAGCCAGAGAGTATTACTGTACATGGTATGTCTATAAAAAGAGCATCTAAACTCTATGAAAACATGATTATTAATAAAGGATTTGAAATTCCAAATCAAGATGAATTGAACACTATGTATAAAAGAACTGTCGAACTTTCAAGAGCACTTGATATGGAACCTTACTATATGTATAGACAGAAAAATATGGTAGGCAATATGGAGAACATAGGATATTCAGTAAAGGGTAAGGAATGCATTTATAATATAGAAATGATAGAAGAAAAACAAACTATAATAGCTCTAGGAGCAGATGCAGTTTCTAAAATAGTTTTTTTAGAAGAAAACAGAATTGAAAGATTTGGAAATGTTAAAGATGTAAGGGAATACATAAAGAGAGTTGATGAGATGATAGAAAAAAAGATAGAACTTTTAAATTCTATCTATAAATAATAGAGGAGGGTGAATATGGATTTAAAAGCACCAAAAGGCACTAAAGATTTATTACCAAATGAAGTCTATAAATGGCATTATATAGAGAACTTAATGAGAGATATAGCTTCAAGCTATGGGTGTAGAGAAATAAGAACTCCTATGTTTGAGAATACAGAACTTTTTAAAAGAGGTGTTGGTGAAACTACTGACATAGTTCAAAAAGAGATGTATACATTTGAAGATAAAGGTGGACGAAGTATTACTTTAAAGCCAGAAGGCACAGCCCCAACAGTAAGAGCTTTTGTGGAGAATTCATTATATAGTGATACGCAACCTACAAAGATGTTTTATTTTACACCTGCCTTTAGATATGAAAAAATGCAAAAAGGAAGACTTAGAGAACATCATCAATTTGGAGTAGAAGTTTTTGGAGCAAAAGAAGCTTCTGTAGATGCTGAAATAATAAGCATAATAATGAATATCTATAAGCATTTTGGAATAACTGGATTAGAGCTTAATATAAATAGCTTAGGATGTCCAGAATGCAGAAAAAAATATAATGAAGCTTTAAGGGCGTTTTTAGAAGGAAAAAAAGAAGAACTTTGTCCAACTTGTAACACAAGATTAGAAAAAAATCCACTTAGAATATTAGATTGTAAAGTGGACAAATGCAAAGAAGTAGTATCAGATGCCCCTATAATATTAGATTTTATTTGTGAAGAATGCAGTGATCATTTTGAAAAATTAAAGAAGTATTTAACTGCAATGGAAATAGAATTTAAAGTTAATCCTCAAGTAGTTAGAGGATTAGATTATTATAGCAAAACTATATTTGAGGTTATGGATAATGGGTTTACTCTTTGCGGTGGAGGAAGATATGACTATTTAATAGGTGAAATTGGCGGTCCAGAAATGCCAGCAGTAGGATTTGGTATGGGAATGGAAAGATTGCTTTTAACTCTTGAAGAAAAAGGTATAGAAATTCCAAAACCAAATTATATGGATTTGTACATAGGATCTATAGGTGATGAAGGCAAACTAGAAGCAGTGAGATTAGTTCATAAATTAAGACAGCATGGATTAAAATGTGACTGTGATCACCTTGAAAGAAGTGTAAAAGCACAAATGAAATTTGCTAATAAAATAAAGTCTAATTTTACAGTTATATTAGGTGAGGATGAAATCAAAAATAGAAGTTTTAAACTAAAAAACATGAGTGATGGTACACAAATTGAAGTTAATTTAGATAAAGTTGAAGAAATAATTAATGTGATAAATAATAATTAAAATTTATGGAGGGAATAGACCATGGGAGAATCGCTAAAGGGACTTAAAAGAACCATTATGTGTGGCGAACTTAGAGAAGAGCATATATCTAAAGAAGTAACAGTAATGGGATGGGTTCAAAGAAAAAGAAATTTAGGCGGCTTAGTTTTTATAGATTTAAGGGATAGAACTGGGCTTTTACAAGTAGTATTTGGAGAGGCAATAAACAAAGAAGCTTTCGAAAAAGCAGATCTTGCAAAATCTGAATATTGTATAGCTGTAAGTGGAAAGATAGTAAAAAGAGAATCTCCAAATTTGAATTTACCAACTGGAATGGTAGAGCTTAAAGGAGAAAGCATCAAAATATTATCTGAATCAGAAACACCACCAATATATATAAAAGAGGATTTAGATGCTTCAGAAAATATAAGATTAAAATATAGATATTTAGATCTTAGAAGACCTGATATGCAAAAAATATTTATGATAAGACATAAAGCAACTAAAATTGTTAGAGATTATTTAGATGAAAAAGGATTTTTGGAGATGGAAACTCCAATGCTAACTAAAAGTACACCAGAAGGTGCTAGAGATTATTTAGTTCCAAGCAGAAATTATCCTGGTATGTTCTATGCATTGCCACAATCACCACAAATATTTAAACAATTATTAATGGTATCTGGCTATGATAAATATTTCCAAATAGTAAAATGCTTTAGAGATGAAGATTTAAGAGCAAATAGACAGCCAGAATTTACACAAATAGACCTTGAAATGTCTTTTGTAGAAATGGATGATGTAATTGCACTTAATGAAGGATTAATTCAAAGAGTATTTAAAGAAATTAAAAATGTAGATGTATCTCTTCCAATAAAGAGAATGCCATATAGTGAAGCTATGGAAAAATACGGTTCTGATAAACCAGATTTAAGATTTGGTATGGAAATAAAAAATATTACAGAAGCTGTTAAAAACACTGAATTTGCAGTATTTAAAAATGCTATAGACAATGGTGGATCAGTAAGGGCATTAACTGTGAAAAATTCAGCAGATATGGGAAGAAAGAAAATTGACAAATTAGGTGAATTTGTTAAAACTTATAAAGCAAAAGGACTTGCATGGATAGCTTATAGAGAAGAAGAAATAAAATCTCCAATAGCTAAATTCTTTAGTGAAGAAGAAATGAAAGCTATACTAGATAGTGCAGAAGCTTCAGTAGGAGATTTAGTGTTAATAGTAGCAGATGCAGATAGTGTAGTGTTACAATCTTTAGGAGCATTAAGACTTGAACTTGCAAAAGAACTTGAGTTATTAAAAGATAACAAAGAATTTAACTTTGTATGGATAACTGAATTCCCTCTTGTTGAATATGATGAAGAAGAGGGAAGATATGTAGCACTTCACCATCCATTTACATCACCTATGGATGAAGATATAGAACTTTTAGATAGTGATCCATTAAAGGTAAGAGCAAAAGCTTATGATATAGTACTAAATGGAGAAGAATTAGGTGGAGGAAGTATAAGAATACATGATTCTAAACTGCAAGAAAAAATGTTTAATCTTCTAGGATTTACTAAAGAAAGTGCTTGGGAGAGATTTGGATTCTTATTAGAGGCATTTAAATATGGACCACCTCCACATGGCGGACTTGCTTATGGACTTGATAGAATGGTTATGTTCTTAGCAGAAACTGATAATATTAAGGATGTAATTACTTTCCCTAAAAATCAAAATGCTTATTGTCCAATGAGCGAGGCTCCAAATGTAGTTGATAAAAAGCAGCTAGATGAATTATCTTTAGTTACAAATGTAAGAAAAGAAGAGTAATTTTAAACTATAGATATCCTAGTTGAGTTTAAAAAGAAAATAACAATATAAAATATTATTAAATTTAATATATAATTATTTGAAAAATTTAAAGATATGTTTTATAATATAGATACAAAGTAAAAAGATTTAATTTTTCTCCTGCTGTGTGCGTGGAATAGGTCTATGTTGAGCCAACATTGATACAATAGGAAACTGGCTCTTCGTGTGGAGTGTTGACTAGAGCATGTCTCGTGTACCAGAAGCAATGAAGGAGGTTTCCGCCCGTGGGAGAACGGGTTCAAATATACCTTGGAAACGGCATGGTGGGGATTAATTAATAAGAACTTAAAAGGTTGCAAATATTGCAACCTTTTTTAATAAATATTTTTATAGTTTCTTATTTATCGGAGGTGTAAAAATGAGTGATGTAATTGATTTTAATGAATTAAAAAATAGAGCAAGCGATAAGGATTTAGATAAATTTGAACAATATATTTATGAATTGTATTATTCTATGGCTCAAGGTCAGTTAAATATGATGGAATTTAGTAAAAGCCTTAGAGAATATATGGAGAAAAACAATATATCAGAAGAAAAACTTATGAATATACAAAAAAAGTTTATGGAAAGATATGGACTAGATGTATCAGATTTAGAAAATCAAATGAAGTCTTTTGGTATTGATATGAGCAATATGGGCTTAGGAAATTTAAATAAAGACTATGAGGATATTAGAAAAACTGTAAGTTTTCATGAAAAGTACAAGGATAGAATATCATTAGGTCAAGTAACCTTGTATAAGATTAATAATGATTTAAATACATTAGATATTATTCTTCAAGAAGAAAAGGTAATATTGAAGAGCCAAAAGAATATAAATTTAAAAGATAATGAATTAAATGAATTTTTATGTTCCTATAAAAAGTTAATTAAAGAGAAAAATTTAAAAATATCACTTTGTGAAAATGTTTCAGAATATGATTATTAAAAATTATTTATCTATAATGGTATATGAAACTTGCAACTATAAATTAATTTAAAATTAAAAAAAACTATGGCTTGAATTAAGTCATAGTTTTTTAAGGCTTTTTCTTCTTTTATTTTTTACAGATAATGCAGTTATAACTCTGCTCACTGTTGATACAAACATTGCAGCTACTGCTATAGAACCTGCATTAAACAGAGTTTGAATTCCTTTTGTTAGTGAAGCATTATAGTCACCTTTAACTGCTTCGAATATTGTATAATACATGCCACTTCCAGGTACAAGAGGTATCAAAGCACATATTAGATACAAAGTAACAGGATTTTTAAATATACGAGCACAAATTTCTGAATGTATGCTAAGGGATATTGTGCCAATAAATAATGCTATAACTTCAGAACTGGTGATTGTTAAAATTTTAGTATAGACAAACCAACCAATTCCACCGCCGAGAGATGCAAAAAATAGATCTTTGCCCCTAACGTTAAATAATATTCCAAAACCTAAGGAGCTCATGAAAGCATATAGATATTGGGACATTATAATGCACCTCCTAAAATATACAGCCATAATTTAAATCCTATGGTTGTACCAATTGCTATACCAGCTGCAATCATTAAAGCCTCCACAGAACGAGAAATTCCAGATAATAAATCACCAGCTAAAGTATCTCTTATTGCATTAGTAATTACAAGTCCAGGTACCAAAAGCATAATAGATCCTATAATTATAGTGTCAACATTAAAGTTAGGGCAGAAATAGGATATTACTATAGCCACAGAAGCTGCAAACAATCCTCCACAAACGTTGGAAAAGAAATTGTTAACCTTATATTTATTAAATAAATTTATAATTAAATTAATTATTATTCCTATAAATACTGATACTACAAAATCTCTAAAGGCTCCTCCAAAGAGTAGTGTAAAGAAACCAGCACTAAGTCCTGACATAAAGGTTGTCATTTCATTGCTGTACCTAGGTATTGTATCTATGTATTTAAGTTCACTTCTAATATCATCCATAGAAATATTTCTATTGTAAACACTTCTAGATAAATCATTTACTAAAGAAACTTTTTTTAAGTTAACAGTTCTATTTTTTATTCTTCTAACAACAGTAATTGTTTCAGAATTTTCGTTAAGTATAGATATTACTATAATTGTAGGAGTAACAAAATTTTCTACAGTTTTAATATCATAGGCTTCACAGATCTTAGATATTGTTTCTTCTACCCTATAAGTTTCTCCACCATTTTCAAGTATTATTTTTCCTGCATCTGCAGCAATATGAATTATATTATCAGTATACATGGTTACTCCTTTCTAACATAAAAATTCTTCAGCCTTTCATATTATATATCATATTGGATAAAATTCAATACAAAACAGAATTGTTTGAAAATTTCAACTATAATTAATATACCCAATATATATTGGTTCCAAAATTTAAATTGTGCATGATTTTAATTTTTATAACAAAAACTTTTATTATGGATTAAAAAATAAGAATTAAAGATACAAATTACAGTTAAAACTCTACCACAAAAGTCTTTAAAATTTTTTAGAATAAATTTTATTTTAAGAAACTTACTAAAGGTGAATTTCATCCTTAATTTTCTATTAATTAAATAAATGTTGTTAAATAAATACTATTATTGATTATTATTCAATAAAAAACTATAATTGAAGTATGACCATCATTACTATAAATCAATTATAAATAAAAGGGGCGTGGAAAAAAATGAACTTAACTAATTTGGAAAAAATGGACAAAGAATTACTTGAGTTAATTAACGAAGAACAGCAAAGACAGGAAGAGCATATTGAGCTAATTGCTTCAGAAAACTTTGTGTCAAGATCAGTGATGGAAGCTGCTGGTTCAGTATTGACAAATAAATATGCAGAAGGATATCCAAATAAAAGATATTATGGTGGATGTTTTGTAGTGGACAAGGTTGAAGACTTAGCTAGAGATAGAATGAAAAAGTTATTTGGTGCAGAGCATGCTAATGTTCAACCACATTCAGGTTCACAAGCCAATATGGCAGTATATTTAACCGTATTAAAACCAGGGGATACAGTTCTAGGAATGGATTTAAGTCATGGGGGACATTTAACTCATGGAAGTCCAGTAAACTTTTCAGGCTTATTATATAATTTTGTATCTTATGGAGTTAATAAGGAAGCTGAAACTATTGATTATGACGAGTTAAGAAAGTTAGCATTAGAATCTAAACCTAAATTAATAGTAGCTGGTGCTAGTGCTTATTCTAGAATAATAGATTTTAAAAAAATTAGAGAAATAGCTGATGAAGTAGGAGCTTATTTTATGGTAGATATGGCTCATATTGCAGGACTTGTAGCTGCTGGATTACATCCATCACCAGTACCATATGCAGACTTTGTAACAACTACTACTCATAAGACATTAAGAGGTCCTAGAGGAGGAGCAGTTTTATGTAAAGAAGAATTTGCTAAAGCACTAGATAAATCTGTGTTCCCAGGAATGCAAGGTGGACCATTAATGCACATAATAGCAGCTAAAGCAGCATGCTTTAAAGAAGCTATGGAAGATGATTTTAAAGTTTACATGGAGCAAGTAGTTAAAAATGCTAAGGTTTTAAGTGAAGAGCTTACTAATTATGGATTTAGAATAGTTTCTGGAGGAACTGATAACCATGTTATGCTTGTAGATTTAACTAATAAAGGTTTAACTGGTAAAGATGCTGAAAAACTTCTTGATTCTATTGGAATTACAGTAAATAAAAACACTATTCCATTTGAAACTAAAAGTCCATTTATAACTAGTGGAATAAGAATAGGAACTCCAGCAGTTACAACTAGAGGATTTAAAGAAGAAGATATGAAAGAAATTGCAAAACTTATAAATGAAGCTATAGAGAACAGAGAAGGAGATATAAGTTCAATAAAAGAAAAAGTACACGAACTTTGCAAAAAACACCCATTATATTAGTAAAATAAGGTTATATTAATATGAATAAAAGTGAGTATATTTTAGAATGTCTAATAGAAAATCTCAACGAAGGAATTCATATTGTAGATAGCAGGGGAAAAACTATATATTATAATAATCCTATGGCAAAAATTGAAGGATTTAAAAAAGAAGATGTACTTGGGAAGAAAGTTTATGAATATTTAAAGGGAATGGAAGATATTTCAACCCTTATGAATGCTTTAAAAGAAAAGAAACAATATAAAGATATTATACAACATTATTCTAGCAAAGATGGTAAGAACATAACTTCTATAAATACTACTATTCCTGTAATCTTAAATGATAATGTTATAGCTGCAATAGAAATTGCTAGAGATATGACTCAAATTAAAAAATTAAATGAAAAGGTATGTAAACTTGAAAGTAGCAGCAATAAAACAGAGGAACATCATGTGTTTAAAAACATTATTGGGGATAGTGTGAAAATAAGAAATGAAGTAAATAAAGCGGTTAGAGCAAGTCTTTCTAATTCTTCAGTACTTATATATGGGGAAACAGGAACAGGAAAAGAAATTTTTGCTCAAAGTATACATTATGGAGGCATAAGAAAAGACAAGCCTTTTATTCCAATAAATTGTGCAGCAATACCAAGTGCATTATTAGAAGGTATGTTATTTGGAACAGTAAAAGGAAGTTTTACTGGTGCAGAAAATAAAAAAGGACTTTTTGAAGAAGCTCATCAAGGTACAGTACTTTTAGATGAAATTAATTCTATGGAGCCCTATTTACAATCTAAACTTTTAAGAGTTCTTCAAGATGGGTATATTAGACCTTTAGGTAGTAATAAGATTATTGATATTGATGTTAGAATAATAGCTACTTTAAATGAGGAACCTGAAAAATTGATAAGAGAAGGAAAGTTAAGAAAAGATTTTTATTATAGACTTAGTGTATTAAGAATTGATATACCACCATTAAGGGAAAGAAAAGAAGACATTGAGTCATTAGCATATCACTTTTTAAGCTATTATAATAGTATTCTATCTAAGAATGTAAAATCTATAGATAAAGAAGTTATAGATAGATTTTTTCAGTATGATTGGCCTGGTAATATAAGAGAATTAAAAAATGTTATTGAATCGGCCATGAATATGATAGATGATAGTGAAATACTTACTAAAGAATTTTTTGAGAATAAAATAGTTCAATATGGTGATAGCTATGATAATACAGCTTATGATAGTGATATGCCACTTTCTGATTATTTAGATTGTGTAGAAAAAGGAATTATTGAAAAATCACTCAAGAAATATTCTTATAATGTTAGTAAAACCGCTAGAGAATTAAAAATTTCTCGCCAAAGTTTGCAGTATAAGTTAAAAAAATATAATTTATTGAATAATTAATAGAGTTGAGTGCAAATATATTTGCACTCAACTTATTTTTTTTGGTAAAGATGCTATTAATGAGAGTTATGAAAAAAATAACTTGTAAAAATATTTTGCATTAGCTGCAAAATATTTTTAAAAAATTAAAATTATTACTATTAAAATCCTGTATTTTACTTACTTTATCATCAAAATATGGTTTATTTGCTAAATAAGTTGGCATGGTAATTGCTATTAGTATTTATAGATAAAAAATTCTAATTTATATCCTTCATTTTTAATGGAAAGTAAAAATTACTTTGATTGTAAATTCTTCATTGTCCATTTTTTAAGTTGTTAATTAATACATCAAACTGTTAACTTATATCCAGATATACATTGATTTTAGAGTAGTTTATTTTTATATAAATTATTTTAAAAAATTTTATTAATATTAGAAGGGGGTTTATATATGGAAAAAGTTAAGGTAATATTTTGGGGATTAGGTGCCATGGGAAGTGGAATGGCTAAGATGGCTTTAGGAAAAAAAGGCATAGAGGTGGTAGGTGCAATAGACAAAGATCCTAATAAAATTGGTAAAGATTTAGGAGAATACTTAGAACTAGAAAAAAAAGAGGTATATATATCTGGAGATGAACTAGAAGTTATAAATAATGTTAAAGCAGATATAGTTATATTAGCTATAGATTCTTTTGTAAAATCTGTATTTCCAGCAATAAAAGCTATTGTGAAAAGTGGTAAAAACTGCATAACTATTGCAGAAGAAATGGCATATCCTTATGTAATTGAGCCTGAATTATCTAAAGAAATGGATAGTTTAGCTAAAGAAAATAATGTAACAATTTTAGGAACAGGTGTAAATCCAGGATTTGTTTTAGATTCATTGATAATAATGCTTTCTGCTGGATGCAGGAGTGTTAAATCAATAAAAGCAGCAAGAATAAATGATTTATCTCCATTTGGAGCTACAGTTATGAGAACTCAAGGTGTAGGTACAACTTTAGAAGAGTTTGAAGCTGGTCTTGCAAATGGTTCTATAGTTGGTCATATAGGATTTGCTCAATCTATTCCAATGGTAGCTAAGGCATTAGGACTTGAATATGATGAAATTGTTGAAACAAGGGAGCCTATTATATCTAATACTCATAGAGAAACATCTTGTGTTGTGGTTGAACCAGGAATGGTTGCAGGCTGTAATCATATAGCTACAGCTTATAAAGATGGAAAAGCTGTAATTACATTAGAACATCCTCAACAAATTCATCCTCAATGTGAAGCTATTGATACAGGAGATTATATTGATATATATGGAGATGCAGATCTACATCTTTCAATTAAACCAGAAACTCCAGGGGGAATAGGAACAATGGCAATGGCAATAAATATGATTCCACAGGTTATAACAGCTTCTTCTGGTCTTAAAACAATGATTGACCTACCTCTTCCACATGCTATAGAAAACAGCTTTAGTGACCAGGTAAATTATTATAGACAATAATTAAAGAAAGGTAAAAATAACAGAATTTTCAAAAATATTTTTAAAGGTAGTGATTTTATGATTAAGAAGGGAACCTATGTGGAGGTTGTAAGTGAAGTTTTGTCTGTAGAAGATAGGGCTAAATCCATACCAGAGGATACTAAGAATACTCCTCTTAGGATGTGGGTGAGAGGACATGTTTTGGAGGATTGTGAATTAGGAGATGAAGTAAAAATAGAAACTTCTATAGGGAGAATTGTTACTGGAGTAGTAGAAGTAGTAGAACCTTATTATAATCATAATTTTGGAAGACATGTAGAAGAAATTTCTTATATAGGAAAACAGGCAAAAAAAATACTTTTTGATTAGTAAAGTATATATAAAGTAGGTGATGATTGTGAATAAATATGAAGCTTTAATGGCTAGAAAAAATGAAATAATGATTAAATCTGTAGGAATAGATTTTTCAAAATATGAAACTGGAGTTATTTCTTTTGATTATGAAGGAATGATGAGGGACATAGGTTATTCATTAAGTGATATTATGAAGATTCAAGAGGAAGTAGGAGTTGGAAATACTCCTTTACTTGAACTAAAAAATATAACTAATCTAGCAAGAAAAGTTTCTAAAACTGGGAAAGCAGCAAGAATTTTTGTAAAGGATGAAAGTTGTAATCCATCTGGAAGTTTTAAAGATAGAAGGGCAAGTGTGTCTGTATATGATGCAAAAAAAAGAGGATATAAAGGAGTTGCATCAGCTACTTCGGGGAATTATGGTGCTGCAGTAGCCTCTCAAGCAGCAATCCATGGGTTAAAGGCAATTATAGTTCAGGAATGTTATGATTCAAGGAAAGTAGGTCAGCCAGAAATAATAGAAAAGGGAAGAAAATGTGATTGTTTAGGTGCTGAAGTTATACAGCTTACTGTTGGACCTGAGCTGTTTTATACCTATTTAAGTATGCTTGAAGAAACAGGATTTTATAATGCTTCACTATATTCTTCCTATGGCATTGCAGGAATTGAAACTTTAGGTTATGAAATAGCAACAGAGTGCAGAGAAAGATTTGGAAAAGACCCAGATGTAGTTGTTGCAACTCATGCTGGTGGAGGAAATGTTACAGGGACAGCTAGAGGACTTATAAAAGCAGGGGCATTAGATACAAAAATAGTAGGAGCATCAGCTGATTTGGAAGGACTCCATATGGCAAGTGATAGAGATTTTAATAAAAAATCTTTTACTACAGGTCATACTGGCTTTGGAATACCTTTCATGGTTTGGCCTGATAGAAGTGATGTTCCAAGAAGTGCTGCAAGACCATTAAGATATTTGGATAGATATGTAACCATATCCCAAGGACAAATTTTTTATATGACAGAACTTTTAGCTCAACTTGAAGGATTGGAAAGGGGTCCAGCAGGAAATACATCTTTAGCAGCAGCTTTTGTATTAGCTCAAGATATGGAAGATGATGAGATTATTGTAGTACAAGAAACAGAATATACAGGGGCAGGAAAGCATATACTTCCTCAGCTTACTTTTGCTAAGGATAATGGTATAGAGATTTTAGTAGGGGATCCAGGTGATGAAATACCAGGCAAAAATTTAATTTTACCTCACCATCCTAAAGATTTAAAAATAAAAGAAAAGGATTTAAACAATTATAGAAAATCTTTAATAAATAACACTTTGAAAAAATTAGAAAAAAATATGTTAGATATAGTAGATGTAGAATTTTTATGTGATGAAACTAAAATATCTAAAATTCAAATGTTAGATATTTTATCTCAAGAAGGAGTATATATAAAATAAAAATTCAGGGGGGACTTTTGTGAAAAGAGAAGATGATTTTCAATTAAGAAGGCAGCACTTAAAAAATTTGAGTGATGAAGAGTTATATGAAAAGTTTTGGTCATTAACAGAAGAAATTGTTAACCCATTAGTAGAATTAGCTTATAACCACACTTCTCCATCTATAGAACGTTCAGTACTACTTAGAATGGGGTTTTCTAGTATAGAAGCTTCTAAAATAGTAACAGAAGGAACTAAAATGGACTTACTTTCTAAAGGAATGGGAAATGTAGTTTTAAAATATAGTAAACTTAAAGGCATCGATTATTTAGAAGCAGGACGTATGTTAGGAGAAGGAAAAGGATGGAACGAAGTAGTTGAGCTTTTTAGGAGGGATAAGTAGTGCTAGAGGAGAATAAAAAAATAAATGTTCAAGAAATTCTTAAAGATTTAGATAAATACAAACCTAAAAGAAGAGGATGGCATTGGAGAGAAAAATATGAAGGAAGTCTTGGGGAATTTAAATATAAAGAAATTTCAGCTCCTCTTAAAAAAAGCAGGGCATTACCATCAGCAAGAAGCTTTGCAAATATAGATCCTCAGCCAATACCAGTTATAACCTCAGAAATTGCTTCAGGAAGATTTGAAGATGATATAAGAAGAATGAGAATGGCAGCATGGCATGGTGCTGATCACATAATGGTTATAAGAACAGCTGGACAAAGTCATTATGATGGATTAATTGAAGGTTCACCAGAAGGTATAGGTGGAGTTCCAATTACAAGAAAAGAAGTTAGAGCTACAAGAAAGGCATTAGATTTAATTGAAGAGGAAGTGGGAAGAGAAATAAACTTCCACTCCTATGTATCTGGTGTAGCAGGTCCAGATATTGCAGTTATGTTTGCAGAAGAGGGAGTAAATGGAGCACACCAAGATCCTCAATATAATGTATTATATAGAAATATAAATATGGTTCGTTCCTTTGTAGATGCAGCAGTAGCTAAAAAACTTATGGCATGGGCAGATATTGTTCAAATAGATGGAGCTCATAATGCCAATGCAACTGCTATGAAAGGATATAATGTAATGCCGGAACTTATGGTTCAGCATGCTATTAATTCAAAATATTCTGAAAAAGTTGGAATGAAAAGTGAAAATATTGCCCTTTCAACAGTACCTCCTACAGCACCACCAGCACCTTGTTTAACATATGATCTTCCATATGCTGTAGCACTTAGAGATTTATTTAGAAATTATAAAATGAGAGCTCAAATGAATACTAAATATATGGATTCATGTACAAGAGAAGCTACTGTTACTCACACTTTAAATTTATTAATATCAAAGCTTACTTCAGTAGATATTCAAAGTACAATCACTCCTGATGAAGGAAGAAATGTACCTTGGCATTATAACAACATTCATGCTGTCAATACTGCAAAACAAGCACTAATTGGTATGGATGGTTTAATGGACATGGTAGAACTTAAAAAAGATGGTGTTTTACCAGAAAAGGTTAGGGAGCTTAAAGAAAGAGCAGTATTATTCCTAGAAGAGATAATTGAAAATGGAGGATATTTTGAAGCTGTTCAAAAAGGATTCTTTGTTGATTCAGGAGAATATCCTGCTAGAAACAGTGATGGAATAGTGAGAAAAATTGATGGTGGCATAGGTGTAGATACAGTAGTTAAAAGAGATGAAGACTATTTTGCACCGGTATGTGCTCACTTTGGATATAATAATGTTCCAGAAGAATATGATAAGCCTTGTGATGCTATAAAAGAGTGTACACTTTGTAATCATGATAAGATTCAATATATAGATGAATTAGATGAAGAAGATAATGTATTTAAGAGATTAGAAAAAGTTAAAGATGATGGAACTATAACACCAGAAGTTGAATGGAGTAAAGATGGATATGTATCTGTAACACTATTCCTACCTGAAAGTGAAAGAATAGCAGAAGCAGCTGCACTAGAAATAGGTAAAAATATGAACCTAACTGATGTGGAGGTTATTCATAAACAGATAATGCAGGAAGCAGAAGGAACACTGGTAGAGATAAAAGGAAGAGTTGCCTTTAAAATTGATAAGAGCAAATTAAAAGTTCCAGAGAAAAAAGAGCTTTTAAGTGATGCTGTTATGAAAGAGTATGTTCAAAATAATCCAGTAAAAATAGTAGCTGCTACTGTTGGAGAAGATGAGCACTCTGTAGGACTTAGAGAAATTATAGATATTAAGCATGGAGGAATGGAGAAGTACGGTATAGAATGTATTTATCTTGGAACATCCTGCCCAGTAGAAAAATTGATAGATGCAGCTATAGAGACTAAAGCACAAGCTATAGTTGCAAGTACAATAATAACTCATAATGATGTACACATTAAAAATATGAGGAAGATAAATGATCTTTGTATAGAAAAAGGTGTAAGAGATAAATTTATACTAGTATCTGGAGGAACTCAAGTAAGTGATGAAATTGCAAAATCAAATGGTATGGATGCCGGTTTTGGAAGAGGTACCCATGGAAATGATGTAGCTTCATTTATAATTGAAACTCTAATGAAAAAAGAAAAATAATATTAAAAAGGCATACATAAAATCATGTATGCCTTTAATTAAATAAATTTAAAGAGTACATATAGATAAACTACTTTAAAGTCAAATGTATATCTGAATGTAAGTTAACAGTTTGATGTATTAATAATTCTCAATTGTATAAGGGAGGAAGTATTATGAAAGTTGATTATTTGGTAGCAGAAATAGGGAGTACTACAACCTTAGTCACTGCTTTTAACTTTAGAAATGGAGTAGAAATAATAGGACAAGGTAAGTACTTTACTACTGTATTAGATGGAGATGTAACTATAGGTTTAAAAAAAGCATTGGAAGAAATAGAAGGAAAACTCGGAGAAACTGTCGAATATAAAAAGATGTTAGCAACCAGTAGTGCTGCAGGAGGACTTAAAATTACTGTTCATGGACTTGTAGAGGATATGACAGTAAAAGCAGCAAGAGAAGCAGCTTTAGGGGCTGGTGGAATCATTAAAATGGTTACATCAGGAAAACTTAGGAAAAGTGATATTAAAAAAATAAAAGAAATTAAACCGAATCTTATTATGATTGCAGGGGGAACAGATTATGGAGAAAGAGAAACGGCGCTTTATAATTCTGAATTATTAAGTAATGAACAATTAAATATTCCTATTGTTTACTGCGGAAATATAGCAAATGTTGATGAAGTTAAAGATATATTTGAAAATCAAGAACTCTATATAATTGACAATGTTTATCCTAGAGTGGACGAGTTAAATGTAGAACCAGCTAGAGCAATGATTCAAAAAGCTTTTGAGAAAAATATTGTGAGGGCACCAGGAATGGAGAAAATAAAAGAAATGGTAGATGGACCTATAATGCCAACACCAGGTGCTGTAATGGAAGCTACAAAATTGATTTATGATCTTATGGGAGATGTAGTGGTTTTTGATGTAGGAGGAGCAACTACAGATGTGCATTCTGTAACAGAAGGTTCCAATGAAATTTTAGATATATTAGTAACTCCAGAGCCTAAAGCTAAAAGGACTGTAGAAGGCGATTTAGGTGTGTATATAAACAGTGATAATGTTATTGAACTTTTAGATGAGAGGGAAAAAGAAGGATTAACTTCAGAAGAGATAAAATCTCATATAAAACCTATACCAACAGTTGAAGAAGATAAAAAGTGGAGTGGAATTTTAACTAAGAAGGCAGTGGACACTGCTATTAAAAGACACGTTGGTCATATTAAAAGAGTATATGGTGCAGGAAAAAACTTTTTAGCTTATGGTAAAGATTTATCTATGATTAAATATATTATAGGAACAGGTGGAGCACTGACAAGGCTTCCAAATGGAGAAGAAGCTTTAAGCGGGGTTAGAGCTTTAAATGAAGATTTAACTATGTACCCTAAGACTGGAGCTAAGATACTATTAGATAATATGTATATAATGGCTTGTGCAGGTGTTTTATCCATAGAAGATAAAGAAGCAGCAAGTCTATTATTAAAGGAGAGTTTAGGTATATGAAAAGAAATTATCCATGTATAGAAGTAGATTTAAAAAAGATACAACATAATGTTCAGACTATTATAAAAATTTGCGGTGAACATGATATTGAAGTAGTTGGAATTACAAAAGGATATTGTGCAAAAGAGCCAATAACAAGGGCACTTGTAGAAGCAGGTCTTAAAAATGTAGGAGATGCAAGAATTTTAAACCTTAAAAATTCGGAAAATTTAAAATGTACAAAATATACTGTAAGAATTCCTATGGCAAGTGAAGCTTTAGAGGTTGTAAAATACTCTGATGTAAGTTTAAACTCTGAACTTGAAGTTATTAAAGCTCTTTCAAAAGCAGCAGAAAGTATAAATAAGACTCATAAAATAGTTCTTATGGTAGATTTAGGTGATTTAAGAGAAGGATTATTTTCAGAAGATATTGTATCTGTAGTAAAGGAAATAATAAAATTACCTAATATAGAGCTGATAGGAATTGGAACAAATCTAACTTGTTATGGTGGAGTGTTAGCTGATGAAAATAATTTGGGAAAACTTATTGAAACAAAAGAAATGTTAGAGAAAACATTGAAAATAAGTCTTCCAATAGTTTCAGGGGGAAACTCCAGCAGTTTATATATGGTTATGGATGGTACTATTCCAAAAGGTATTACTCAGCTTAGAATTGGAGAAGGAATACTTTTAGGAACAGAATCCTCCTTTGCAAAAAGAATACCTAATACTTATAGCGATGTATTTACATTAAAAGCAGAAATTGTTGAAGTTAAGAATAAACCTTCTGTACCTATAGGAACAATAGGATTAAATGCTTTTGGAGAAGTACCAGAGTTTGTAGATCTTGGAATAAGAAAAAGAGCTATAGTTGCAGTAGGGAGACAAGATATTAAAATAGATGCTATGGACACTAGAGATAAAAAAATGAAAATTTTAGGAGCTAGCAGCGATCATTTAATCTTAGACATAACAGAATGTGAATATGATTATAAAATTGGAGATATTGTAGAATTTGATGTGAAATATGGATGCTTACTTCAAGCAATGACCTCAGAATATGTAAATAAATATTATATTGAATAAAATTAACATTAATTTTCTGATTTTTCATTATATTAATTTTAAATTTAATTTTCTGATACTATTTTTGAGAAATAAAAAATACTATATAATAGGGATAATAATATTTATTATGGAGAAATAGTAGATTTCTATAAAAATAACTAAAAGCAGTGATTTGATGTCACTGCTTTTTAATTGTTATCTTAAATTAACCTGTTGTGCTAAATGATATTACTTGGATAAATATTTATAATATGTATATATCATCCAATAAAAATGGATATAAGTATTTTAGGAGAAAAATACGCTTTAGAAAATATTAGCCAAATAGTAACTCTTTGATATTTCTAACATTAACTGTTTTATTGATTGTTTTATTTATAAAATGGCAAAGATTATGCGCTAATACTTTAGTTTCTATTCGTGTTAATAAGCCTAAGTGAGACTTTGCTAAGACACGAGATATATTAAGTTGTCCTGCAAGCTGTGAGTACACAGTTTCTATTAATCTTCGTTTTTTAAAAATAAGTTGTCTAAGCTCCTTAGGTAGTTGAGTTTTACTATTATTTCTTTTTCCTGAAATAATTGTAGCATTACGTTCTTTAAACAATTCTTCAGCAAAGTCAGCTCCTATATAGCCCTTATCACTAATTATAGTTAGTGATAGTTTCTTATTAGTTAAATCACAAAGTGCATCTCTATCATCTTTGTTTGCTGAAGTTATAGAAATATCTGTTATATATCCATCAATAGCTATTAAGCTATGAAATTTGAATCCAAAATAGGTTTCTTTCTTTGAAGCACATCTTCCATAAGAGGCTAATCCTTTAAATGTTTTATGGAACTTTGCTCTTCCAAATTTACAAGCATATATAGGCATACTGTCTACTATACGATGTGGATCTGAGTAATATCCAAGTATTTCAGTAAGTTTTTTACGGATTAGTTCTATAACTCTAAAAAGAAATCTACGGGTACGATTAAAACGAGTTCTATTGCAAAACTTAGGAAACAACTCTTTTAGGTTCTTTCTGCAAAATCCAAGCCATGATTTTTCAGAATCTATAGTCATGAGTTCACCTACAATAGCAATGGTAATTATTTCACTATCAGACATTATAGAAGTATTGATATTTCTACGGTTTTTAATTTTACTTGGAACTATTTTTTGGTAGATATCATCAATTATAGTAAAATTTACAGTAAAAAAAGTCTTTTAAATCTTCAATTATTGTGGTAGTATTTGTGTTATAAAACTCTAACATATATGTTACCTCCATTGATTATTTGGTTGTTTTTAATGTAAGGTTAACATATTATGTTGGAGTTTTTATACTTGTAAATTATGCTAATTAATTTAACTAGCACAACAGGTTAATTTAGATATAAATAATGCAGAGTTAGCAAACACCATAGAAAATGAATAAATAAAGCTAGTGGAATTTTCACTAGCTTTATTTTCGTAAAAGTTTTTTGAAAATTATCCTTTATTTTAAAAAATTTAATAGTAGCAATAATTTGTTTTAGGTTTAATGTATAACATTGTTAAAGTAAATAAGTTTTTATCTAAGTATTTATGATGATATAGATATTAAAGAAAACATCATGAAAAGGAATAAATAAAATGAAAATAAAGCTGTTAAAACATAAGGATTTTTCCTTGTTAATGTTAGAAAATATAGTTTTATTTAAGATGATAATGTTTTCTAATAAAATTTTAA
>NZ_JACSQB010000165.1 GCF_014836835.1 Clostridium faecium
ATTATAATATTGATAAATTACGTATATTCTAGATTTTCAGTAAAATATTTAAAAAATTATCTAATTGATAAGTATTTAAAATTAAATCTTATTTTAATTTTCATATAATTGTGATAAAATTATCTTGTGGGAGTTATTGTAATTTATTGTAGAAAAAATAAACTAATGTTTAAGGAATGATATAAAATATGAAGGGTTCTACTTTACTAGAGATTCAAGAAACAGTAGCTAAGTACGCAAATATAATTTCAAATGTAATCAAAGTGGATGTTGAAATTGTTGATAAAAATTTGTGTAGAGTAGCAGGCACTGGTATTTATAAGAATGAAGTGAACAAGGATATATCCAAAGAAGGGTATGTATATGATCACGTTATAAAAACCGGAGAGAAACAAATAATAAAAAATCCTGGACAACATTTTTTTTGCGAAAAGTGCAACCATATAAATAATTGTGTAGAAAAAATGCTTGTTTGTACTCCTATAATTTTAAATGAAGATATTATTGGAGTAATAGGACTTGTATGCACAGAAGAAAGTCAAAGAGCACATTTTATAGAAAATTTTGATTCATTTATTCAGGTATTAGATCAAATATCAGATTTTATCAGTACTAAATCATATGAACACCTCGAATTTGAGAGAAGTAATATGATGGTGGAATTATTAAATCAAATAATAGACAGTGTAGATAAAGGTGTTTTAGTTACTAAAAATAATGAGATAGTTCATATGAATGCAAGTGCTATGAAGCAGCTTAAACTCACAGCTAACAATAAAAATAAAAAAATAACTATTTCATCCAATAGTGAATACATACTTGGAGGGGAAGTATATACAATAATCATAGATGAAGAAAGATTTCAGCTTATGGGCAGAATTATTCCTGTTTTTCCAGTGTTATCTTCATATGACACAATATTTGTATTTGAGGAAATAAAGCATTTAAAATCCAAGATATGTAAAGTCAGTGGTGGAAGAGATGTTATAAAAGTTGAAGATATTATTGGAGAGTCAAAAGCTATGGTTCAGCTTAAAAATAGAATTAAGCAAATAGCCTCTTCAAGATCTACTGTTCTTATAACTGGGGAAAGCGGTACTGGAAAAGAAGTAATTGCAAGAGCTATACATTGTGAAAGTGATAAAAATACTAATCCTTTTATAGCTATAAACTGCGGAGCTATACCAGATGCTCTCTTAGAAAGTGAATTATTTGGATATGTAAGAGGAGCTTTTAGTGGAGCAGATCCAAATGGAAGAGTAGGTAAATTTGAATTAGCAAACAATGGAATAATATTTTTAGATGAGATAGGGGACATGCCTTTAGATCTTCAAGTTAAAATATTGAGAGTACTTCAAGAAAGAAAGCTTGTAAGAATAGGTTCTAATCAGCTTATAGACCTAAATATAAGAGTTATTGCAGCTACTAACAAAGATTTAAAAAAGCTTATAAAAGAAAATAAGTTTAGAGAAGATTTATATTATAGACTTAATGTTATTCCATTAAAAATACCACCTTTAAGAGAGAGAAAAGAAGATATAAAACTTCTTATGGATATGTTGGTAGAAAAGTATAATGGACTTTTAGGTAAATCTGTTTATAAAATTGATAAAGAATGTAAAGATATTTTAATAAATTATCCATGGTATGGAAATGTAAGAGAACTAGAGAATGCTGTTGAATTTATGATAAATATGGCAGATGATAGCGGAGTGGTAACTGCTGATATGCTTCCACCAAATATAGTAGAAAATAAAAAAAATAATTCTCATGGAAGTTATATCGATGGAGATATAAGACCATTGAAAGATATAGAAAGAGAATATATTTTAAAAGCTTTAGATAAATATGGTCATGATACTAAAGGTAAACAATTAGCAGCAAAGCATTTAGGAATAGGTATAGCTACTTTATATAGGAAGTTAGAAGGAATAAAAGATTTATCAAAATAATAATTTTTTTATTCCTAATATCCCATAAAGCAATAAAAATATATATTTTATCGTAATGATAACTAATTATTGTTTTGATAATAAAATTGTATATTTTGAAAATTATATTAAACATACAAAGCTGCTAATGAGCTTTGTATTTTTTTTATAAAGTATTTATGATTTAGATAAACATACATTTTAAAAGGGAAAATAAATATATAAATAAAATTCAGTAGACAAAAACTGGCATGGCTATTGCTTATAATTTATTTTTGAAAAGCAAAATTTTCAAAAGCAAAAAAAGAAAAGAGGTAATAGCAATGTGTGAAGGAATAAAATGGAAAGAAAATACTATGATGCAAAAAGAAAACAAAGCATCTGTTGAATTTTTAGGGGAGGCAGAAATAAAAAAGGCTAGAAATTTTCATGAAAGTTTCCCTCAATATACTAAGACACCCTTAGTGAATTTAGATAATTTAGCAAAACATATAGGTGTAGCTGGAATATATGTAAAAGATGAATCCTATCGTTTTGGATTAAATGCTTTTAAAGTGTTGGGCGGATCTTTTTCTATGGGTAAATATCTAGCAAAAAAACTAGGAAAAGATATTTCAGAATTGAGCTATGAAAAGCTTACATCAGATGAAGTGAAAAAAGAACTTGGAGATATAACATTTGTAACAGCTACAGATGGAAATCATGGTCGTGGAGTAGCATGGACTGCAGCTCAATTAAAACAAAAATCAATAGTGTATATGCCAAAAGGATCTTCTTTAACAAGACTTGAAAACATAAGAAAAGAAGGAGCAGAGGCTTCTATAACTGATATGAATTATGATGATGCTGTAAGACTTGCAGCTTCTGGAGCAGAAAAGAATGGATGGGTTGTAGTTCAAGATACTGCTTGGGAAGGATATGAAGAAATTCCAACTTGGATAATGCAAGGATATGGAACTATGGCATCAGAAGCATTAGAACAATTAAGAGAGCTTAATGTAGAAAGACCTACACATATATTTGTACAGGCTGGAGTAGGTTCTTTAGCAGGAGCTGTTCAAGGATACTTTGCTTCAGTATTTAAAGATGAATGTCCAATAACTGTAATAGTGGAAGCTGATGAAGCAGCATGCTTATATAAATCAGCAGTAGCTGGAGATGGAAAGGCAAGAGTAGTAACAGGAGATATGCCTACTATAATGGCAGGACTTGCTTGTGGGGAAGCAAACACTATAGGATGGGAAGTGCTAAAGTCTTACAGTTCAACTTTTGTATCTTGTCCAAACTGGGTTGCAGCTAATGGTATGAGAATACTAGGAAATCCTATGAATGGAGATAAAAAAGTAATATCTGGTGAATCAGGAGCAGTAACAACTGGACTTATAAATGCAATAATGACAAGAGATGACATGAAAAAATTAAGAGAAGAATTAAAATTAGATGAAAATTCAAGAGTACTTTTATTTAGTACAGAAGGTGATACAGACCCAGATAAATATAGACAAATTGTTTGGAATGGAGAATATTCAAAATAAAAAAATATGGGGGTATAAAAATGGATGATAAGTGAAAAAAAGTAGTAGCTCCTGTTGATGAATTACTTCCACCACAGCAGTTATTTATTTTAACGTGAATTAGATGAAAACATCTTTTGATTTCAATACTTATAGGGGTTGGGGCTATATTACCTTTATAATTATGTAAGTGTTATTACACATATAGATATATATTTTTCACTTTTAGCATAATTAAAAATAATACCATCTTGTATAGATATTGATTTTAAGAAGTTTACTGTATGAAAATCCATCGAACTCGCGTTAAATTTTACCATAACCAAGTGAGGAGTTGTTTCATTAACAAAGAAAAAAGCCTTATTTTACGAATGCTTAAATTTTTTTGTTTATGAAAGGGGAAGTTTAAAATGGCAAATTCAAAGGATAAAGAACTAATCTATCAGATGGATGGGAGACCAAGCTTAGGAACAGCATTTCCGCTTGGCCTTCAGCACATACTTGCAATGTTTACAGGTAACTTGGCACCAATACTTATTATTGCAAGTATATGTGGTCTTTCACCAGAAGACAAAACTATTATGCTTTCTTCAGCAATGATAGTTTCAGGGATTACAACATTAATTCAGTTATATCCTATTAAACTTGGAAAAAGTTATAGAATAGGAGCTAACTTGCCAATTGTAATGGGTACATCCTTTGCTTTCGTAGCAGTGGCAAGTATAGTAGCAACGGAAATAGCTCCATCTATGGGGCTTACAGATCCAAAAGATATATATGCTTTAGTTCTAGGATGCTCAATTGTTGGTAGTATGACAGAAGTTTTGATGGGATTTTTCTACAAAAAGCTTTCAAATTTATTTTCTCCAATTGTTGTTGGAACTACACTTATTGCTATAGGACTTAATCTTTTAAGTGCTGGTGCAGTTTATTTTAATGGTGGTTCAGCAGCAGCAGTAGATAGTGCTGCATATGCCGCTGACCCAGCTAAATTTCAATTTTCAGGAATACTTGGTTCGGCACGAAATGTTGGAATTGCACTTTTTGTATTTGTACTTGTACTTGTACTTCAGAAATTTGGAAAAGGAATTGTAAAGAATTCTGCACTTCTTATCGCTTTAGCTGTTGGATACATTGTAGCAATACCTCTTGGAATGGTTGATTTTAGTGCTGTAAATGCAGCAAAAGTTGTAGCAGTACCACTTCCATTTCACTTTGGACTTAAATTTTCTATTTCAGGTATATTAAATTTTGCATTATTTTATGTAATTTCAGGACTTGAAACTATAGGAAATACAGGGGGTATCACTATAGCTGCTTTTGACCGTGAACCAGAACCAGAGGAGACATCAGGAGCTATTTTAGCAGATGCACTTGGCTCCACATTGGCAAATTGCTTTAACGCTATGCCTAATACCGCTTTTGGACAGAATGCTGGAATCATTGCAATGACTAAGATTGTAAATAAGTGGTGTATTGCTGTTGGAGCAGTCTTTCTTGCACTTTGTGGTTTAATTCCAAAACTTGCAGCTATATTTCAGACAATACCTGATCCTGTACTTGGTGGTGGAATAATCTCTGTATTTGCCATGATTACATTAAATGGCATTAAAATGATTGCTAAAGCAGGTTTTTCTGAAAGAAACACAACTATAATCGGTATTACATTTTCTTTTGGTATTGGTCTTACTACTATGAAGCTTGCCATTGATACATTTCCACCATTTTTGCAGCCATTTCTTAGTGCAATACAACCTCTTATAAGCTCACCGGCTGCTGTATGCTGTATTGTTTCAATTATAGCAAGTCTTCTTTTCCCAATGAGCAAAGAAGATAAAGAATTAGCTAAATCAGCAATGGTAGATGAGCAATCTTCAGTTAGTAGATAATTAATATATAAATGGATAGTTTTCAATGTATAAGAATTTAGAAATACATAGGAAAAGCTTAGCCTTATGCATCTAAAATTAAAAATATTTTATTATGAAATATACGTAAAAAACTATAATGTGTTTTTTATATACTTGTAATCGTGATAAAATAAAAATTGAATATAGTGACTATTTGCAAATATCATACAATAATAATGTAGATTTGTAATCGTTAACTATATTTTAGATAAAAAATTGAGAGGGTGACAGATATTGAATAATGTGATTGGACAAAATATCCCGAGAGTAGATGCTTACGAAAAGGTTACTGGAAGGGTAAAATTTACAGATGATTTGATTTTAAATCAATGCCTTGTGGCAAAAGTGTATCATTCTACCATTGCCAATGGAATTGTAAAGTCAATTGATATCAGTGAAGCAGAAGCTTTAGATGGAGTGGTAAAAGTTGTAACATTTAAAGATGTACCAAAACAAACTTATCCTACTCCAGGTCATCCATGGTCAGTGGAACCTGCTCATCAAGATGTTGCAGATCGTAATATTTTAACAGGAAGAGTTCGTTATTATGGAGATGATATTGCCGCTGTTATTGCAGAAGATGAAGTAATTGCAACTAAGGCTTTAAAATTAATTAAAGTTGAGTACGAAGAATATAAGCCTGAAATACACCCAAGAGAATCTATGAAAGGCAGTAATCCTCCCATTCATGATGAAAAACCTGATAATATTCTTGGGAAAAGCCAATATGAAATTGGTAATGTGAAAGAAGCTTTTGAATCAGCAGAAGTGATTGTAGAGGGAAATTATAAAACTCAAATTGTGCAGCATTGTCATATTGAGAATCCTATTTCATATGCCTATATGGAAAAAGGTCGTATTGTAATTGTCACATCTACACAGATTCCACATATTGTAAAAAGAGTTGTAGGACAAGCATTAGGAATTCCATGGGGAAAAGTAAGAGTTATAAAACCTTATATTGGTGGAGGATTTGGTAACAAACAAGATGTGTTATACGAACCTTTGAATGCTTTTTTAACAACTCAAGTAGGTGGTCGTCCTGTAAAATTAGATGTTACAAGAGAAGAGACTTTTATTTCCACTAGAACAAGGCATGCTATAGAATATGATCTTAAAGCAGGAGTTACCAAAGAAGGAACAATTATTGGAAAAGAAATGTATGCGTATTCTAATCAAGGGGGATATGCTTCCCATGGTCATGCTATTGTTGCTAATGGTGCAACTGCATGGAGACATCTGTATGATGTAAAAAATATTAAAGCAACAGCTTATACAGTATATACAAATACTCCTGTAGGTGGAGCAATGAGGGGATATGGCATTCCACAGTATTGTTTTGCAAGTGAAGCTTTTATAGATGATATTGCTTATAAAATTAATATGGATCCATTAGAGTTCCGTAAGAAAAATTTAATTAAAGGATATTTTCAAGATCCTTATCTTAGTCCTATAGCAGCAAATACCAATGGTGTTATAGAATGTATGGATAAGGGAGCTAAGTATATTGATTGGCATAAAAAACGAGAACAATACCAAAATCAGACAGGAAATATTCGTAGAGGAGTAGGTATGGCAGTGTTTAGTTACAAAACTGGTGTATGGCCTATTTCTCTTGAAATATCAGGTGCAAGGCTGGTTATGAATCAAGATGGTAGTGTACAGCTTATGGTTGGAGCTACTGAAATAGGACAGGGTTCAGATACGGTATTTTCACAAATGGTAGCAGAAACTTTGCATATAAATGTGGAGGATGTTCATATTCAGTCTGTTCAGGATACGGATGTTACACCATTTGATACAGGTGCTTATGCATCTAGACAGTCTTATGTAACAGGTACTGCAGTAAAACAATGTGCAGAACAGATGTATGAAAAAATCTTAACTTATGCCAAGACACTTCTTAAGGAAGAATATAAACAATTAGAAATTGAAGATGGATGGATATTAGGAGATGGGAAAAGGTATTATCGTTAGAAGAGTTAGCTATGGAAAGTTACTATAGTCTCAGCAACTCCTCTGCTATCACATCAGAAGTATCTCTTCAGGCAAAAAAGAATGCCATAGCAACTGGATGCTGCTTTGTAGAAGTAGAAGTAGATATTAAACTTGGAAAAGTAAAAATTATAAAAATAATCAATGTTCATGATAGTGGAGTATTACTTAATCCTCAGCTTGCTGTTATGCAGATACATGGAGGAATGTCCATGGGAATTGGTTATGGCTTAAGTGAACAATTACTTGTGGATGAGAAAACAGGAAGAGTTTTAAATGGTACATTGTTAGATTATAAAATGCCAACAACAATGGATTTACCGGACTTAGATGTTGATTTTGTAGAATTAGAAGAACCTACAGGTCCTTATGGCAATAAAGCATTGGGAGAACCACCAGCAATTCCACCAGCTCCAGCTATTCGTAATGCTGTATTACATGCAACTGGTGTAAGTCTCCATGAGATTCCTATATCTCCTCAAAAATTAATTGATGCTTTTACCAAAGCAGGGCTAATATAGAAAGGAGGGAATGTTATGTACGATATTAATCATTATTATAATGCAACAACAATAAAAGAAGCAGTATCCCTTCTTAAGGAACATTCCAATGCAAAAATTATTGCAGGAGGAAGCGATGTACTAATCAAGATTAGAGAAGGAAAAATGGCAGGAACAGATTTACTTTGTATTCGTGATATTAAAGAACTTCAAGGAATTACTTTAACAGAAAATAAAGATATTCATATAGGAGCTACCACTACTTTTAGTCATATTACTAATAGTCCGATTATTCAAAAATATATTCCTGTTTTGGGAGAAGCAGTAGATCAAGTTGGGGGACCACAAGTTAGAAATATTGGAACAATTGGCGGTAATATTTGTAATGGAGCCGTTAGTGCAGATAGTGCTCCCACAGTGTTTTCTTTGGATGCTAAATTGAAGATTGTAAGTAGTAGTGGTGAAAGAATTGTACCAGTAAAAGAATTTTATTTAGGACCAGGACGTGTGGATCTGCACCCAGGTGAACTGCTTACCCACATTATTATCCCTAAAGAGAGTTACTGGGGATATTGGGGACACTATATTAAATATTCAATGAGAAATGCTATGGATATTGCTACATTAAGCTGTAGTGTTGTGAGCAAAGTAAATCTAGAGACTAATGTTTTGGAGGATGTAAGAATCACCTTTGGAGTGGCAGCACCTGTTCCTTATCGCTGTAACATCACAGAAAATGCTATAAAAGGAAAAGTAATTGATGAATCTCTTTATCAGATAGTAGAAGAAACTATTCGTCAAGAGATTAATCCAAGAGATTCATGGAGAGCGTCTAAAGCATTTCGTCTTCAAATTGGTGGAGAAATTGCAAAGAGAGCACTGACAAAAACAATAGAACTTTCAAGGGGGAATCAGCATGAATAAAGAGATGCGATTGGTAAAATGCATCGTAAATGGAAAAGAAGTAGCAGAATATGTAGACGTAAGGGAATCCTTATTAGATATGCTACGTAACCGTTTAGGGCTAACTTCAGTAAAAAAAGGCTGTGAAGTAGGTGAATGTGGTGCCTGTACTGTAATTATTGATGGTGAAACAGTTGATTCTTGTATCTATTTGGCAGTATGGGCAGAAGGTAAGAATATCAGAACATTGGAAGGCCTACTTGGAGAGAATGGGGAATTAACTAGAATTCAAGAGGCTTTTATTGAAGAAGGAGCAGTTCAATGCGGATTCTGTACACCAGGTTTTGTAATGTCAGCTACTGTTTTATTAGAGCGAGGAGAAAAACTTTCCAGAGAAGCTATTAAAAAGCATATGGCAGGGAACTTATGCCGCTGTACTGGATATCACAATATTGTATCAGCAGTAGAAAAAGTAATAGAAGAAAATGGAGTTAATCAGAATTAGATCATATTGGAAAATCAATTAGTGCAAGGTTATGTTTATGTAGACATAAAAGGAGATGTAATTTTATGATGGCCACTTTAATAAAAAATGGAATTATTGTTACTTCAGGTGATATTTTTAAAGGAGACATTTATATAGAAAATGGCATTATAACTAAAATAGGCATGAATCTTACTGAAGAAGCTGATGAAATAGTTGATGCTAATGGAAAATATGTAATTCCTGGAGGGGTAGATGTTCATACTCACTTGAACTTAGATGTAGGAATAGCTGTGGCCACAGATGACTTTTATACTGGGACTGTAGCAGCTGCTTGTGGTGGCACTACAACTATAGTTGATCACTTAGCATTTGGACCAAAGGGATGCAGCTTACATCATCAAGTAAATTTATACCACAAATATGCTAAAGGCAATGCAGTTATAGATTATGGATTTCATGGAGTTATACAACATGTAAATGATGTTATATTAGAAGAACTTCAAGAACTATATGATGAAGGAATCACAAGTAATAAAGTTTATTTAACTTATGACTATAAATTAAGTGATCTAGAAGTATTTAAAGTGCTTAAAAAATCTAAAGAAATTGGCATAATCACAACTGTACATCCAGAAAATAATGATGTTGTTAATTATCTTAGAGAATATTATTCAAACAATGGTCTTACAGCACCTATATATCACTCAAAGAGCAGGCCAGTATATTGTGAAGGAGAAGCTATAAATAGAATGTTGAATATTGCCAAAATGGCAGGAGATTCTCCTTTATACATAGTGCATCTTTCTTGTAAACTAGGATTGGATTATATAAAAATGGCTATTGATAATGGACAAAAGAATATTTTTACAGAAACATGTCCTCAATATCTTTTTTTAGATGAAAGCAAATATAATGATGAAAATAATGAAGGATTAAAGTATATTGCTAGTCCTCCTTTAAGGGAAAAATCTAATCAAGATGCATTGTGGAAAGGAATTCAAGAAGGATATATACAGGTTATTGCAACAGATCACTGCCCATTTAACTTCAATATTGAAAAACAACTAGGAAAAGAAGACTTTACTAAATGTCCAGGTGGCGTACCTGGAATAGAAACCAGAATTCCACTGATTTTTTCAGAGGGAGTTATGAAGAAAAGAATATCACTAAATAAATTTGTAGATTTAGTAAGTACAAAACCTGCAAAAATATTTGGATTATACCCCAAAAAAGGGACTATTGCAATTGGCTCCCATGGAGATGTTGTTATAATTGACCCTAATAAAAAAGTTAAAATTACAAAATCAATGTTACATGAAAATGTAGATTATACTCCTTATGAAGGGTTTGAACTTGAAGGATATCCAATAATGACAATTTCAAGAGGAAAAATTATAGTAAAAGATAATGAATTTATTGGAGAAAAAGGATATGGACAATTTTTAAAAAGAGAAAAAACGGATTTTTCTAATGTTTAAATAAATAATGATTTTTCTAATTATAAAGAACCTTTTGTAAAATAAAAGGTTCTTTTTTGTAAATTTATCAAAATGATAAGATGTATGGCAAAGTTAAGTATTAGAAGGAATATTTGCAACATTCGATAAATTTATTATTAAAATGATAAATTTATCATTTTAATAATAAATTTATGACTATAATTTTTAAAGATTAACCGTTTATAGGCTTTTATATATTTGGCACAGATATTGCTTATTAAATATAGCAAAGGAGGAGGCAGATATTTAAAAAAATATAGTACTTTTCATTTAAAAGATTGTAAACAATTTTAATATGTAAATTAAAAATTAATTATAAACATTTTAGGAGGCGTATTTATGCAAGATATTAAAAAATTAACTGAAGAATTAGGAAGATTTAAATGTGAAAACATGTACAATAATGATTTCTTTTTAACTTGGGAAAAAACAGATGATGAACTTAAATCAGTGTTTGCAGTAGCAGATATTTTACGTAAAATGAGAGAAAATAATATATCTACAAAAATATTTGATAGTGGATTAGGTATTTCATTATTCCGTGACAATTCTACAAGAACAAGATTCAGCTTTGCAAGTGCATGTAACCTATTAGGATTAGAAGTTCAAGATTTAGATGAAGGAAAATCACAAATTGCTCATGGAGAGACAGTACGTGAAACAGCTAACATGATTTCTTTCATGGCTGATATTATAGGTATCAGAGATGACATGTTTATAGGAAAAGGAAACAAATATATGCATGAAGTATCTGATGCAGTTCAAGATGGATATAAAGAAGGAGTTTTAGAACAACGTCCTACACTTGTAAATCTTCAATGTGATATAGATCACCCAACTCAATGTATGGCAGATTTACTTCATATAATTCATCATTTTGGAGGAGCAGAAAATCTTAAAGGCAAAAAAATAGCTATGTCTTGGGCATATTCACCATCTTATGGTAAACCGCTTTCAGTTCCACAAGGTGTAATTGGATTAATGACAAGAATGGGAATGGAAGTTGTACTTGCTCATCCAGAAGGATACGACTTAATGCCAGAAGTAGAAGAAGTAGCAAGAAAGAATGCTGAAGCAAGCGGCGGCAAATTTATAAAAACTAACTCAATGAAAGAAGCTTTTGAAAATGCAGATATAGTATATCCTAAGAGCTGGGCACCTTTTGAATTCATGGAAAGGCGTACAAACCTATATGGAGAAGGTAAGTTTGAAGAAATAGATGCACTAGAAAAAGAATTATTAGCTGAAAATGCTAAACATAAAGATTGGGAATGTACAGAAGAAATGATGAAGCTTACTAAAGATGGAAAAGCATTATACTTACACTGCTTACCAGCTGATATCACAGGAGTTAGCTGCAAAGAAGGAGAAGTAGCTGCATCAGTATTTGATCGTTACCGTGAACCACTTTACAAAGAAGCTGGATATAAACCTTATATCATTGCTGCAATGATATTCTTAAGTAAAGTTAAAAATCCAGTTGAAACAATTGAAAAGCTTTTAAAAGCAAATAATCCAAGATTTTACGGAAAATAATTTATTAATGTAACAAAATATTTATTATATATTTAAGGGGGAAAAGTTTGTATGGGCGACAAGATGCGACCAATTTCATTTGAAAAAATGATTACATGGATAATAAAAGAACTTAAAGAAAAGGAATCTATTTTTGGAATCCACAAAAATAAATTCTATAAAAATAATACTGGAAAATATATAGAATTATTTGGAGAGAAATTGGCATCTCCACTTGGTCCTGCAGCAGGCCCTAACTCTCAATTAACACAAAACATAGTTGCATCTTATTTAACAGGAAGCCGTTTTATTGAATTAAAAACAGTGCAAATTATTGATGGAGAGGATTTACCTGTAGCTAAACCATGTATTCATGCAGAAGACGAATGTTACAATGTGGAATGGTCTACAGAACTAACAGTACCAGAAGCTTACGATGAATATATAAAGGCTTGGTTTTTACTTCATGTTTTAATGAAAGAGTTAAACCTAAGTGAAGAAAGAGACTTTATGTTTAATATGAGCGTAGGCTATGATTTAGAAGGTATAAAATCTCCTAAAGTTAATGATTATATAGAAGGAATGAGAAATGCATCCACTACAAAAATTTGGAAGGAATGCAAAGAAACATTACTTTCTAATATGGATTTATTCTCTAATTTTAGTAAAGAAGATTTGGACAAGATTTCATCAGTGGTTTGCCCATCCATTACCTTATCTACACTACATGGATGTCCACCAGAAGAAATTGAAAAGATTGCAAAGTATCTTTTGGAAGAAAAGAATCTTCATACTTTTATAAAAATGAATCCAACCCTTTTAGGAGAGAAATTTGTTAGAGATACTTTTGATCAAATGGGATATGATTATGTAGTTCTTAATCCTAAACATTTTGTAAACGACTTGCAATACGAAGATGGAGTAGCTATGCTTAAACGTCTAAAAGTTATTGCTAAAGAACTAAAATTAGAAATAGGAGTAAAGCTTACAAATACTTTGCCAGTTAAAATTGAAAATGGCGAATTACCTGGAGAAGAAATGTATATGTCAGGCCGTTCTCTTTTCCCACTAACTATATCTTTAGCAAGCAGATTAGCTTCAGAATTTAATGGAGATTTACAAATATCTTATTCCGGTGGTGCAGATTTCTTCAATGTGGAAAAAATCTTAAAAGCAGGAATTCAACCAATCACTTTTGCAACTACTATCTTAAAACCAGGTGGATATGAAAGAATAACCCAAATGGCTAAAAAGATAGATGAGAATCTTAATGGTGCATTTAAAGGTATAAATACAGAATATTTAAATGAGTTTGCAAAATCAGCTTTAACTGATAAATACCACCTTAAAGATCTTAGACCTGTAAGCAGCAGAAAGATTTCAGAGGAACTTCCAATTTACGATTGTGCAATAGCACCTTGTACAATAGGATGTCCTATAAACCAACAAATACCTGAATATGTAGCTTTAGTTGGTGAAAAAAAATATGATGAAGCTTATAAATTAATAGTTAAAGATAATGCTTCACCAGCAATTACAGGAACTATATGTAATCACAATTGTCAATACAAATGTACAAGACTTGATTATGATGAATCAGTTTTAATTAGAGATATGAAAAAAGTAGCTGTTTTAAATGCTGCTGATAAATATATTTCAAATATTAAAGCAGTAGATATAAAAAGTAATAAAAAAGTAGCAGTTATAGGAGCTGGTCCAGCAGGACTATCTGTTGCACTTTTCTTAAGAAGAAATGGTGTAGATGTAACTGTAATGGATAGAAAAGAAAAACCTTATGGAGTTATAGAATACGTTATTCCAGAGTTTAGAATTTCTTCTGAAATGATTAAAAAAGATTTTGAACTGGTTAAAAAACAAGGAGTTAATTTTAAATTTGGTATTGATGAAAATTTAGATGTAGATGCCTTAAAGGGTGAATACGACTATGTGGTACTAGCAATAGGTGCTTGGAAACCAGGTAATATGACATTTAAAGAAGGCGGAGAAAAAGCTATTGATGCTATTTCATTCCTTGAAAATCATAAGAGCTCTAAAGGAAATATGAACTTAGGTAAGCATGTATGTATCATCGGCGGTGGTGACGTAGCTATGGATGCAGCACGCGCAGCTAAGAGAACTCCAGGGGTAGAAGAAGTTTCTATAGTTTATAGAAGAACTAAAAAATATATGCCAGCTAGCTTAGAAGAAATAGAGTTAGCTCAATCAGAAAATATATTATTTAAAGAATTACTTTCACCAATATCAATAAAAGATTCCAAACTAATTTGTGAAGAGATGAAATTAGGAGAAAAAGATGCTTCAGGAAGAAGAAGACCTGTAGGTTCTGGCAAAATTGTTGAATTAGAAGCAGATACAGTTATTTCTGCTGTAGGACAGCAAATAGACAGTGATTTACTTAGAAAAAATAAAATAGAATTAGATTCTAAAGGTTTCCCTAAGGTAAATGAAGCTTGCGAGACAAGCATTGCTAATGTATATGTTGCTGGGGATATGAAGGAAGGTCCATCTACTATTGTTAAAGCTATAGCTGATGGTAAAGCAGTATCTAAGGATATTTTATTAAAAGAAGGATTAAGTAATGATTTTGATAAAAAAGTATTTACTGTAAATGAAGAAAAAACATATGGCAAGAAAGGTATATTAAAAGCTTCTGATTGCTTAGAAAAAGAATCAGAAAGATGCCTATCTTGTAACAAGGTATGTGAAATTTGTGTAGATGTTTGTCCTAACAGAGCAAATATAGTTGTTAATGTGGATGACGGTTTCCAATCTTCACATCAAATAATCCACTTAGATGGAATGTGTAATGAATGTGGTAACTGTGGTATATTCTGTCCATATAAAGGAAATCCATATAAAGATAAGACAACAGTCTTCTGGAGCAAGGAAGATTTTGAAGATAGCACAAACAAAGGATTCGTAATTTTAGATAAAGATAAGGGTATCTGCAAAGTTAGAAGAGAAGATTCTGAAGTTGTAGATTACACTATAGGACATAAAAATGATGTATCAAAAGAAATGGACAATATGATTAAAACTTTTATAAATAAGTATAGTTATATGTCATAGATAATATTGGAAATTGGGGGAGGTAAAACAAATGTTATTGATTGGAAATGGAAAAGTTATAACTAGAGATAATACTAGACCAATCATAGACAATGGATGTGTTGCTGTTGAGAAAAATAAAATTATTGAAATTGGATCAACTGAAACTCTAAAAAATAAATATAAAGAATACCAATTTATAGATGCAAAAGGCAAACTTATAATGCCTGGATTTATAAATACTCATATGCACTATTATAGTACTTTTGCTAGAGGGATGGCTAATGACAGCCCTCCAGCAAAATCATTCCCTGATATACTTAAAGGTCTTTGGTGGAGATTAGATAAAGCATTAAATTTAGAAGATGTTTATTATAGCGCTATGGTGCCTATGGTTGATCAAATAAAAAATGGTGTAACTACTGTATTTGATCATCATGCTAGTGCTCATGCTGTTAAAGGAAGCTTATTTAAAATAGCAGAAGCAGCAGAAACAATGGGAATTCGTAGTAATTTGTGTTATGAAACTTCTGATAGAGATGGAGAAAAAATTGCACAAGAAGGCATCGATGAAAATGCTGAATTTATCAAATATTGCAATGGTAAAAACGATGATATGATTAAGGGTATGTTTGGACTTCATGCATCTATGACAATTTCTGAAAAGACTTTAGAAAAATGTGTAGATGCAGCTAAAAGTTTAAACACAGGATTCCATGTTCACTGTGGAGAAGGTATTGAGGATTTAGAAGATTCAAAAGAAAAGTATGGTAAGGGTGTTATAGAAAGATGGTATGATGCAGGAGTTCTTTGCGATAAAACTATAGCAGTACATTGTATCTATGTTTCAGATGATGAAATGGAAATGATCAAAGAGAAAAATGCAATGGTAGTTCATAATCCAGAATCAAATATGGGAAATGCAGTAGGTGTTTCTCCAGTGCTTAAAATGTATAAAAAGGGAATTTTATTAGGATTAGGAACTGATGGATATACTCCAGACATCATTGAATCTTATAAAGTTGCTAATATTATTCATAAACATCATGCTAAAGATTCTACTGTAGCTTGGGGAGAAATTCCTGAGATGTTATTTGAAAATAACAGAACAATCACAGAGAGATTTATTGATGGTAAAGTTGGAATCTTAAAAGAAGGTGCTCTAGCAGATATAATCGTAGTTGATTATAATCCGCCAACACCAATTAATGAAAATAATATTAATGGTCATATATTATTTGGTATTAATGGAAGACATGTAGATACAACTATTATAAATGGTAAGGTTTTAATGGAAGATAGAAAACTTCTTCATGTTGATGAAGAAAGAATTATGGCTAGAAGCAGAGAACTAGCAACTGAAGTTTGGAAGAGATTTTAATTTAAAAACAATTTAAGTAAAATTTTTGGAGGGGTTTAAATGGAAACTATAAATAAAGAAGAAATATTAAAATTAGCTGAGAAATACAAACCGGAGATGTCAAAATTCTTAAGAGATATGATTAGAATTCCAAGTGAAAGCTGTCAAGAGAGAGAAGTAGTACTTAGAATAAAAGAAGAGATGGAAAAAGTAGGATTTGACAAAGTAGAAATAGATCCTATGGGAAATGTATTAGGATATATAGGTCATGGAAAACATGTTATAGCTATGGATGCTCATATAGATACAGTTGGAATAGGTGATAGAAATCTATGGAATTATGATCCTTATGAAGGATATGAAGATGATGAAATAATAATAGGAAGAGGAGGAACAGACCAAGAAGGTGGAATGGCTTCTATGGTTTATGCTGGAAAGATAATCAAAGATCTTGGATTAGAAGATGATTACACATTAATAGTAACTGGTACTGTTCAAGAAGAAGACTGTGATGGACTATGCTGGCAATATATAATCAATGAAAGTAAAATAAAACCAGAATTTGTTGTAATTACAGAACCAACTTCCTTAAATATATACAGAGGACATAGAGGAAGAATGGAAATAAAAGTTACAACTCGTGGAGTTAGCTGTCACGGATCAGCTCCAGAAAGAGGAGATAATGCAATATTTAAAATGGCTCCTATACTAAATGAATTAAAAGCTTTACATGAAAACTTAAAATATGATGAATTCTTAGGAAAAGGCAGTTTAACTGTATCTGAAATATTCTTCTCATCACCTTCAAGATGTGCTGTTGCAGATGGATGTACTATATCTATAGACAGAAGACTTACTGATGGTGAAACTTGGGAATATGCAATTCAACAAATCAAGAATTTACCAGCAGTTAAAGCTGCAAATGCTGAAGTTGAAATGTACAGTTATGAAAGACCTTCATACACTGGGTTAGTATATCCAACAGAATGTTTCTTCCCAACTTGGGTATTAAAAGAAGATCACCCAGCATGTGAAACAGCTGTAAAATGCTATAAAGACTTATTCAAAAGTGAACCAAAAGTTGATAAATGGACATTCTCTACAAATGCAGTTTCTATAATGGGTAGATATGGAATACCATGTATAGGATTTGGACCAGGACATGAAGATCAAGCTCATGCTCCTAATGAAAGAACTTGGAAAGATGAATTAGTAAAATGTGCAGCAATGTATGCACTTATTCCAATAACTTATGTAAAAGAGTTTGCTAACAAATAATAGGGGGTATAGGATATGGGGTTAAGTAAATTAGTTATAGCATTAGGTGGAAACGCACTTCAAGAATCTGGAACCCCTGCGACAGCAGAAGCCCAATTAGAAGTAGTTAAAAAGACTTGTGAGTATATAGCAGAACTTAGTTGCAGAAAATATGAAATTGCAATAGTTCATGGAAATGGTCCACAAGTGGGAAGAATCCTGCTTGCATCAGAAGCAGCAGCAAATGTTACACCATCTATGCCTTTTGATGTATGTGGTGCTATGAGCCAAGGCTATATAGGATATCATATTCAACAATCCCTTAGAAAAGCTTTAGCAGATAGAAATAAAAATACACCAGTAGCAACAATTGTTACACAGGTAGTAGTTGATAAAAATGACCCTGCTTTTAAAAATCCTACTAAACCTATAGGAGCTTTTTATAGTGAAGAAGAAGCTAAAAAGCTTGAAGAAGAAAAAGGTTATGTAATGAAAGAAGATTCTGGAAGAGGATGGAGAAGAGTAGTAGCTTCACCAGTACCTAAGAGAATAGTAGAAATCTCATCAGTTAAGGAATTATGGAATTCAACCATATGTATAGCAGCAGGTGGCGGTGGTATTCCAGTTATTGAAAAAGAGGACGGATCATTAGAAGGAGTTGCTGCAGTTATAGATAAGGATCTTGCAGCTGAAAGACTTGCTGAGGATGTTAATGCAGATACTCTAATGATACTTACAGAAGTTGAAAAGGTATCAATAAACTTTAATAAACCTAATCAAGCTGATCTTGATCACATTACTGTGGAAGAAGCTGAAAAGTACATGGAAGAGGGACATTTTGCTCCTGGATCAATGCTTCCAAAAGTTAAAGCAGCAGTAATGTTTGCAAAAGCTAACCCAAATCATAAAGCAATAATAACTTCACTTTACAGTGCTGTAGATGCATTAGAAGGAAAGACAGGAACAGTTATTACGCTAAATAAATAAGATTAAATTTAATTTGAGAGTTGAAAGTAAAGAATTGAGGACTAAAAAACTTCTTAACTTTCAACTCTCAATTTTTAACATAAATTATACATTGTTAATAGTCAATTCTCAATTATATAAATTATAGGAGGGAGCTATTATGTCTGAATTTATTTTAAATGGTGAAAAAAATAATATTGAAGAAGATATAAACTTTCTTGAGTATTTAAGAGAATATAAAAATTTAACTTCAGTGAAAAATGGCTGTGCAGAAGGAGCTTGCGGAGCTTGTATGATACTTGTAGACGGTAAAGCTATGAGAGCTTGCTTACTTACAACTGCAAAAGCTAATGGTAAAAATATACTTACTGTTGAAGGGCTTTCAGAAAAAGAGAAAGATGTGTTTGTTTGGGCTTTTTCAAAAGCTGGTGCAGTTCAATGCGGTTTTTGTATACCAGGTATGATTATAAGTGCCAAGTCACTTTTAGATAAAAATTTAAATCCAACTAAAAAAGAAATTAAAGCTGCTATTAGAGGAAATGTTTGTAGATGTACTGGATATGTGAAAATAATAAAAGCTATTGGAATGGCAGCAGAAGCATTTAGGAATGGTGGAATTTTGCCTAATGAAAACTATAAAGGTAAAGTAGGGGAAAGTATTCCAAGAATAGACGCAAAAGATAAAATTTTAGGTACTGGAAAATATGTAGATGACATGAAAGTAGAGGGAATGGTTTATGGTTCTGCTTTAAGGACAAAATATCCAAGAGCTTTAGTAAAGAGTATTGATATTTCAGAAGCTTTAAAACATCCAGAAGTAGAAACGGTACTTACTGCAGAAGATGTACCAGGAAAGAGATTTATAGGACACATAGCAAAAGATTGGCCAGCTTTAATAGCAGTAGGAGAAGAAACAAGATATGTTGGTGATTCAGTTGCACTAGTTGCGGCAAAAAGTAAAAGTGCTTTAAAGGAAATACTTAACCTTATAAAAGTAGAATATGAAGAATTAAAACCTTTAAGTAGTCCTTCTATGGCAATGGCAGAAAATGCACCTAAAATTCATCCAGATGGAAATATTTTAAGAGTGGAAAAGGTAAAAAGAGGTAATGTGGATGAAGCTATAGCTAACTCTAAATATGTAGTTACAAATCATTATTCTACACCTTTTACTGAACATGCTTTTTTAGAGCCAGAATGTGCTATAGGTATGCCAGATGGTGATGGAGTTATTATTTATACTGGATCTCAGGGAATATATGATGAAAAGAGAGAAATCTCTGAGCTTTTAGGAATTCCTATGGAAAAAGTAAGAGCTGTAAGTAAATATGTAGGAGGCGGCTTTGGCGGAAAAGAAGACATGAGTGTACAGCATCATGCTGCTCTACTTGCTTGGTGTATAAAGAAACCTGTAAAAGTAACTTTAAGCCGTAAGGAAAGTATAATGATTCATCCTAAGAGACATGCTATGGAAATGACAATTACAACTGGATGTGATGAAGAAGGAAATTTAACAGCATTTAAAGCGGAAATTATAGCAGATACTGGTGCTTATGCGTCACTAGGAGGACCTGTGCTTCAAAGAGCGTGTACTCATGCAGCTGGACCATACAAGTGCCCAAATGTGGAGATAAAAGGTACAGCAGTATACACTAATAATCCACCAGGTGGAGCTTTTAGAGGCTTTGGTGTAACTCAGTCAGTTTTTGGATCAGAATGTAATTTAAATATTTTAGCGGAAAAAGTAGGAATATCTCCTTGGGAAATAAGATTTAAAAATGCAGTAGAACCAGGTGATGTACTGCCTAATGGACAAATTGCAGATAAAGGAACTGCAATAAAAGAAACTATACTAGCTGTAAAAGATGCATATGAGAATAATAAATATGCTGGAATAGCTTGTTGTATGAAAAATGCAGGAGTTGGTGTCGGATTACCTGATATTGGGAGATGTAATTTAGTAGTTATAGATGGAAAAGTTCACATAAGAACTAGTGCAGCTTGTATAGGTCAAGGACTTGGAACAATTCTTACACAAATAATATGTGAAACAACTAATTTATTACCAGAACAGATAATTTTAGATTTACCAGATACTAAGTTTGCGCCAGATTCAGGAACAACTACAGCATCAAGACAAACAGTATTTACTGGAGAAGCTACAAGGGTAGCAGCACTAAAGCTTAAAGAGCATCTATTAACAAAATCACTAGAAGAATGTGAAGGGGAAGAATTCTATGGAGAATATAAAGGCATTACAGACCCTATCAATTCTGAGAAAGAAAATCCAGTAAGTCACGTAGCTTATGGTTATGCAACACAAGTGGTTATCCTTAATGAAGAGGGAAGAGTAGAAAAAGTAGTTGCAGCTCATGATGTAGGAAAAGCTATAAATGTTACTAATGTAGAGGGACAAATTGAAGGTGGAGTAGTTATGGGGCTTGGATACGCATTTACAGAGGATTATCCATTAAACAACTCTGTTCCTATCGCTAAATTTGGAACACTAGGATTATTTAGAGCTACAGATATACCAGAAATTGAATCCATAATAATTGAAAAGAACACAAATGATTTAGCTTATGGTGCAAAAGGAGTAGGAGAAATCACAACTATACCAACAGCTCCAGCAGCACAAGGAGCTTATTTAAAATTTGATGGACAATTTAGAAAAAAACTTCCTTTTGATGATACAGCTTATAGAAGGAAGAAATGATTGTCTGAATGTTTTAAATTAAAACTTAACTTAGCTATGCAAATGATACGTAATAAATTAGATTAATATAAAAAATGGAATAATATGAAATTAAATGTATAAAATAAATAATTTACAAAATGACATAAAAAATGTATTATGTATATAAGATATTTAATTCTAGCTAGTTTTAATATCAATAAATACTTGATTAATTAAGTAAGCTTTTAATAGTTTTATAAGTTAGGGTGGGAATTTAAATGAAAAAAGTAGACTATGAAGTAGTTGTAGCAAGTGTACCTAGTTGTGGGTGCTTTATTGGAGCTTGTGGTAGTGGAGAAAAATAGTTAAAAATAAATCAAAATTCATCTTTAATTTTAGATGAATTTTGATTTAATTTTTATAGGGGGAATGTTATGTATTATTCAGATTTAAAAATTTATATTAATGACAAAGTATTATTTGATTTGAAAAATATGGATACTTATATTATAAATGAACAAATAGTTGAAATATTTGAAGATATTTATTATAAAAAAACAATCCAAATGTAAGGAAATATGATGATTTTAAATTAGTAGAAGAGTCCTTTTTTAAAAAAAATATGTATTTAGATTCAAATAAAACTAAAAAAGATATAGAAAATAAAATAACTAACTTACAAATTAAAATAAGCAATACTTGTAATTTAAATTGCAAATATTGCTATGCTAATCAAGGAAACTATGGGAAAAAAGATACTCTTATGAGCAAAGAAACAGCAAAAAAGTTAGCAGAAAAAATAAATAATATTTTCCCTAATATAGAAAAAATATCTTTCTTTGGTGGTGAACCATTATTAAATATAGAAGCAGTGGAAATTATTGTATCCGAATTAAAAAATAAAAAAATAACATATTCCTTAGTTTCTAATACTACAATTGTTAATGACAATATAATTAATTTATTAAATAATAATAATATAAAAATAATATCAAGCTTAGATGGTCCACAAAAATTTAATGACATTAATAGAATTTCTAACTCTAATCAAGGAAGTTATAATATTATAAGTCAGAATTTAAGTAAACTACTTTCTCAAACTAAATCTTTAGTTATGATTGAGGCAGTTTATTCATTGCCATTATATAAAGAAATATCAAAATACGAATTATACAAGTTTTTCCACGAAAAATTTCCTACGCCATTTATAGGTATAGGTGATGTATTAACAGAAGACAAAGAATTAAAACTTCCCGAAGAATATAATCTTACTAGATACAATCAAATTGATATAGATATAGACTTTACTATAAATAAAATATTAAATAATGAGTTCATACCTGTTAATTCTATATATGATATTATATCAAAATTTCTTGGAAAAAAGCCTCAACATCATTTTGTGGCGCTGGATTAAACTCTCTATTTATAGATGAAGAAGGAAACATGTGCCCTTGCCAGCTATTTTATAATGATCCAAAACATTATATGGGTAATATTTTTAGTGATATTGATACTATAAATGAAAATTTAAATATATCTCAAAAAAATATTTTAGAAAATAATCAAAAAGAAAATATAACACAATGTAAATCATGTATATCTAATTTTTGGTGTTTCAGATGTATTGGTAAGAACAAAGAATCTAAAAATTATGGTGCTTGTAAAAATACACAAGAATGTTCTTATTATCAAAAATTAACTGAAAAAACATTGAATAAATTTTCAGAACTAATAAATAAAAATTTATTTATAGAGCTTATTAACAGTTGTAACGAATTAATAAAATCTTCACTATAGTTAAAAAATGGTTGGGGGATTTTTTATGAAAAAATATATTTTTATATCTAAAGTACTTTTTGCAGTAAATATATTGCTTCAAGTTATAATTGGAGCAGTTGATGTTATTTTTACTCTTCTTTTAAAATATGCCATAGATATTGTAAATGAAAACAATATGCCTAAATTTTTTAAATTTATTGTATATACAGTGATGATAATAATTGTTATGTGTATATTAATGTACATAGCAAATGTTCTTAAAGCAAAGTATATAAATAAAATATTTATAAAAATGAAGCAAGATTTTTATAATGGATTTATGAATATGACTATAAAAGACTTTAGAAGTACAAACTCTGGTGAATACATATCGCTACTTAGTAATGATATGAAAATTTTAGAAGATGATTATTTTACTGTAATATTAGCTCTTGTATGCTCATCATCAATATGTATATACTCTTTAATAGCTACAATAGCAATAAACATAAAATTGTTTGTTATTTTAGTCATTTTAGCTATAATTCCAATGTTAGTGCCTATAATATTTGGAAAATTTATTAGTAAATATAAAAAAGATTTTTCTGACAGTATGATAGTATTTACTAATAAATTAAAAGATATACTTAATGGATATGAAATAATAAAAACCTTTAGCATACAGAAAAAAATATATAGTAAATATAATAATTCTAATGAAAATGTTGAGAATACCAAGTACAAATTTAAAAAAGTAAATTTATTAGCAAACTATACATCTATGGGAATAACATATTTAACTTATTTCATTTCACTTGGATTTAGTGGATATTTAGTATTAAAAAATGAAATATCACTAGGTTCTATGATAGCCTCAGTAAACTTAGTAGGTAATATAGTAAATCCACTAGCTGGAATGACCTCTCAATTAAATTCTATTAAAAGCACAAAACTAATTCGAGATAAAATATTAAAAATTATAGATACACCTGAAACTAATGAAATAGGTACAAATAAACTAGAGTTTAATGATAAAATCACTTTTGAAAATGTAACTTTTTCGTATGATAACCAAAAACCTATTTTAAAAAATGTTAATCTTAAAATGGAAAAAAATAAAAAATATGCAATAGTTGGTGAAAGTGGTTCAGGAAAGTCAACATTAATAAAACTTTTGATGAAATACAATACTAATTTCCAGGGAATTATAAAAATAGATAATGAAGATATAAAAAACATAAATATTAATAGTTTAAATATGTTAATATCATTGATACAACAAGATACTATTATTTTTGATGGCAGTATACGAGATAATATAACATTATACAAAGAACATAATGAAGAAGATTTAACTAAGTGTATAAGTAGTGTCGAATTGAATAAATTAATAGATTCATTACCAAATGGAGTCGAATCATTAACTGGCGAAAATGGAGTTAATTTATCAGGTGGCGAAAAACAAAGAATTTCATTAGCTAGAGCTTTGTTAAAAAACAGTAAAATATTAATATTAGATGAATCTACATCAGCATTAGATAATGAAACAGCGTATAATATTGAAAAAATTCTACTTAATTTTAGTAATTTAACATTAATAGTAATAACACATAAATTAGTAGAAAATATTTTAAAAAATTATGATGAAATTATAGCCATAAAAGATGGTGAAATTATAGAACATGGAGATTTTTATGAATTAATTAATAATAAAAATTATTTTTATAATCTTTATTATACAAATCATACTTTTCAATATGATAAATTGTAATAACAAATCGAACTATTTGTTATTATGACTTAAATTTCAAGATGTTCTCTAAAGAGTATATATTATATCCAGTTGTTGCTCAAAAAGTTCTTCTGGAGTTTTATAACTTAATATTTTTCGAGGAAGTATTCATCCAGTCTTCTAATTTAATAAGAAAGTTATTGATTATTTCCGAGAATGAAACCAAAATAGATAAAAATATTTGCAGGATCTAAAAAAATAGAATGGATGTCGCACCACTTAGTGGTTTGTTGGCTGTCCATTCTATTTTCTTAATAATAGCTGTATGACTTATATCTCAAGCTATAAGTTTTTCTCATTCAAATTAACAATATAATCGGAGATAGTCTTAAATTCTTCATCATGTGTTATTAAAATTATTATTTTGTCTTTTTTTATATTTAAAAGTACCTCTTTTAATATTTCTTTACTTTTTAGATCTAAAGCTGAAGTAGGCTCGTCCATTATAATTAAATCTCCATTTTTACCTAAAGCTCTGCATATTGCAATTTTTTGCTTTTCTCCACCGGATAAATTAATATTATTAGAAATAATATTATCCTTATATCCATTTGGAAGAATTTTATCTACCCCAAACTTATTGCAATACTCTTTTATATAATTGATATCATAATCCTTTAGTCCTATAGTTAAATTATCTAAGAGAGTTCCTTCTAATAGTATAGGCTCTTGCTCTACATAACTTATTAAATTGGTTCTTAAATTATATATATTTAACTCCTTTATATCATAGTTATTATATAGTATTTTACCTGTATATTCGCTATTTAAACCTAAAATTAATTCTGTAAGAGTGCTTTTACCAACACCATTTTTACCGACAAGACAATAGATATTTCCTTTTTTAAATTCATAATTAAAATCTTCTAAAATATAGTTATTTTCATTATATCCAAACTTTATAGAGCTCAAAGAAATTTTATTTATATTATCTAAAACATAGCTGCCATTTTCCTCTAACTTAAAATCTAAAATTTCTTTTATTCTTGAATATGATACTTTGGCATCTTGATATCCTTTTGCAAATCCTATAAAAGCAGTAAAGGAAGTAAGTGCTACATTGAAGTAAGCAATGATAATTGTGAATTTACCTGCTGTAAGACTTCCGCTTAAAACTAGGCTCCCTGAATAAGCAATTAATACTAATAGAGCCAATCTCTTAATAATTAAATCTATTCCATCAAAAGCAAATAAAATCCTGCAATAAGATTCAAAAGAACTTTGTGCTTCATCTGTATAATCTGTTAAAGTATTTGCGTAATCATCATACCAATTATTTATTTTTGTAACTTTTATATTTAAATATTGATTATTCATTACTCCCATTGCACTGTTTATCTTTTCTTTATGCTTTAGGGATCTAGCATACAAGGTATTTTTCAATGTTTTATAAATAATAAAATATAATGGAATCAAAATTATAAGTTTAATTCCAATACCAAAATCTATATAAAAAATATAAATAAATACTATAAGTAAAGTAATTAAATTAATTAATCCATCAGAGATAAATTTTAAAGCAAAATCTCCCAAATTAAAGCTGTCAGTATTAACTCGACTACTTAAATACATCACATCTTGATCATTAAAAAAACTCATAGGCATCTTTAATATCCGTGAAATTAAGTCTTTTATCATATCTAAGGTTATTCTATTAGAAACTTTATTTCTAATATATCTAGTCAAATATAGGGAAACTGTTTCTATTATAGCTATAATTAGAAAAGCATAAATGACATTCATTTCTATAGCTGCTGCATTAGTAAAACTATCAATATAATTTCCTAAAAACTTAGGAATCCATAAAGATGTAATAGTAGATAAAATTAAAAATATGCTAAATAAAATTATGTTTAATTTATATTTTTTAAAATATTGATTCATTAACTTAAAGATATGAATGCACCTCCTAATAGTTCAATATTACATTTTATAAAGTAATTTACATAAATTCTATTTTAATGAAATTATATCATTTTATTTGATTAATTTCAAAAATATTTCATCAATTGAATTTAAAGAAAATAAAACAACCTTCTTTGATGTATTATCATAGAAAGTTGTTATTTATAATTAATAAAATATAAGACTAAGTAGTATTATTTGATAAAATTAGAGAGCAGATTCTACTAGGCAGCTAATTATTTTAAACTTATATATTCCTCCTATACTATTTAGTAATTTCTCTTTCAAATATTATTTCATAATCTGTAGGTCTTCCATGAGAATTATAGTACATAGGAAGAACTTGTACTAATTTCCATCCATTTTTAGCATATTCATCTATGATTTCATGATGGTCAGCATCGGAAAAAAATCCTCCTAGTGTTGTTGGCACATATTTATATTCATACATAACTATTCCTCCATTAAATCATAATTTTTATATTTTAACTTAATTATACTATATTTATAAAGTTGAGAATTGACTATTGACAATGGCAAATTGTAGGTATTTATCAGCTCTTTTTTATAAAATTTAGAATTTATCCTGATTTAATTTTTTTACCACCTCTGGGGAACAGCGCGAAGCCCTTTAGGGTTGCCCTGGGCTTCAGTAAAGCTTAAAAGTAAAATCAGTGATATAATACTAATATTATAGAGATAACCAATGCCACTAAATTATCATCCAATGTTGTAGATGTAGTACCATATCATACTGCATCCCAGGGGTTTCAATAAAATTAGTTTTAAATTAAAATTTTATGATTACTCTAATATTATTTTAAATCTATAATTTTGGTATAAACCTCAGGGGTGAAAAATACATAATTGTACATTATCAATTTTTAGATTGTTAATTAATACATTAAACTGTTAACTTACATTCAGATATATATTTGGCTTTAGAGTATTTTATCTATATAAGATGATTATATTCATGTATGAAGAATAAAGAAGATACTCCAATAGAACTGCATATTAAAATTTGAAACGAAATATATCCAAGTTTGGATTGATAATATATTTGAAGATTTAAGATTTCTTAATTAGTAGTTTTAAAGATATTTATAGGAAAATTTTCAACAAGTTCAATAAAAACTTTATGACTTGTTTTATATAGGAGAAATTTTAAAAACAAAATATTTTTAAAAATAAGAATGGGGAATTATATATGGATAAGAAAATGATTGGAATGTGCGGTGCTTACTGTGGGGTATGTGAATGGAAGGAAAAAACAAATTGCCAAGGCTGCCAAGATTGTGAAAGCAAGCCCTTTTGGGGAGAATGTTCAATTGCAAAATGCTCAATTGATAAAGGATATAATCATTGTGGACATTGCTCTCAACTGCCCTGTGAAAGACTACGAGAGGCCTTTAATAATGAAGAGCATGGAGATAATGGTGAACGGTTAATTAATTTAAAAAATTGGGCAAGTGGCAAAGAAACTTATCTAAAATTAAGGACACTGAATCAAGATAAATAGCAATTTGAATTGAAAGAAGATTAAGAAAAATTATATCGTATTAACTAAACATATTGATATATATTTAGTTAAATATGGTATAATTTTTTTGAAAGTAAATTTAATTATAAAACATACATATATGAATTTAGGAAGAGGGTTTATGAATATTTTGATATATTAAACAAAGATAGAAGCAGAAGTGAGAAGGTATTAATTTAAGGCTATTGCATGAAAAAGTGTAATTAAAAAATGGATTTTGCACAATCCTAATTCAAATAAATTAGTTTAAAGGAACAATATCTACATCGTTAAACAATATTTCAATAACATTACTATCTTCACAGTATTGGTATAATTCACTGGTTTAGCTCCAAACTATACTGCACCTCAGGGGAACCCTAAAGGGTTTCACACTGTTCCCCAGAGGTGGAGACTAGCAACATATTGCTAATAAAAATTAGTTTAGAAGATTAATTTATAAAGAATTAATTCCAACCTTAATTGTGAATTGAAATACTCAAGGGTGTAGTTACATTTGGATATATATTAATTTTTAAGGTAATTTATTTATAGCTTTTACGTTGTACATAATTTTGGAGGTACAGAGAAGATGGATTTTGTAGAAGAAATTGTTAAGTTCATACCAGATAATCAGCAGGAATATAACGACAAAAAGATAATTTTAGATTATATTCACCAGTATAGAGATAATGTTTTGTTAAGGACAAATGAGATTGCACATATTACAAGTTCAGGATTTATAATGAATGAATCATTAGATAAAGTATTGATGATTCACCATAATATTCGTGGTGTATGGGCATGGACAGGTGGACATGCTGATGGTGATTCAGATTTATTGCATGTAGCTATTAAGGAAGCAAAAGAAGAAACGGGAGTACTAAATATAGTCCCTCTATCTAATAAAATTGCATCTATTGATATTCTCCCAGTTTTTGGTCATGATAAGAGAGGAAAATATGTGAGTTCTCACTTGCATTTATCAATAGCATATATACTTATATGTAATGAACTTGAGAAATTGGTAATAAAGCCAGACGAGAACACTGATGTAGCATGGTTTGAAACCAACATGTTTACAGTTGAACATTTTGATGCACATGATGTTTATTTATATGACAAGCTTATAAAAAGAGCAAAGCAATACACTAAATAATATAAGTGCTGTTCATTATGTGTTTTTTAAGTTAGTACAATATAATCTTTAAAGGTCTTGTCTGTTTTTTATGACAAGGCTTTTTTTATAAAACAATCTTTAACTTATTGTTTTATTTTAAATACTTACATCAAATGAAAGATATTCTGAAAGGAAGGGTGCTTGTGAGAAATAAAGTTTTGATAGGTGAAATGGCTAAACTTCATAATATATCTACACAGACATTAAGATATTATGACAAAATAGGTCTTTTTAAACCTCAGCATATAGATCAGGAAAATAAGTATAGATACTATGATATTGAGCAGTTTGCTACATTAGATTCAATATTATTCTTTAAAAAATTGGGAGTTCCATTAGAGGAAATCAAAGATTATTTTCATGATAGAGATTTAAATTCTATGATAAATTTATTAAAACATCAGGAAAAAATGATAATGAGAGAAATAGAAACTCTTAATAAACATTTAAATAGTATAAGAAACAGGGTAGAACTAATTGAAAGTTATCAAAATAATGACAGTGCGTATAAATGCTCTATTAGAGAGATAAAATCTAGAAAAATAGCCTATTTTAATTTAGAGCATAATATTGACATTATAGACTTTGAGTATGGATTGAAAGAACTATATAAAACACTTAAAGATGATCTTTCACTTTTCAATGGAGTAATAGCATGTATTACATCAAAGGAAGATATAGAAAAAGGTAACTATGATCATTGTAAAACCGTAGGATTAATATTTGAGAAAGATATAATAAAGGGAGAAAATTTAAATATTTTACCTAAAGGTAAATATGCCACTATTGCATATAATGGAGATAATGATGAATGTGGAAAATATTATGAAGAATTGATGAGATATATAAAAGATAATAAATTAGAAGTTATAGGTGACGGTATAGTAATAACTATAATAGATAGTGCTTTTTCCGATCATAAAGATGAATATATAAAAGAAATACAAATTCCTATTAAAAACTATTGACATTATAGCTACTATAACCTTTAAAATAACTTTTAGCTGCAATTTTATTTTAAGGGAGGTAATAATATGAGCAAGAGGGCAGATTTATTAAATGATGATATAAAAAAGATATTTATTAAATATTTGATTCCAAGTATTGCTGGTATGATTGGAATATCTTTAAATATACTTTTTGACACTATATTTATTGGCCGTGGAGTAGGAAGTGAAGGATTAGCAGCTCTTAGTATTGCTATTCCTATGTATAATGTATTAGGTGCTGTTGGGCTCTTATTAGGAATTGGAGGAGCTACAGCAGCTTCTGTATCTATGGGGCAAAAAGAATATAATGAAGTTAATGAAATATTTACAACTTCTATTATAATAAGTATACTTTTAGGAATTTTATTTACTGTTTTTGGAGTAGTATTTATAGATAAATTATGTTATTTTTTAGGAGCTACAGAAGAAATATTTCCACTAGTTAAAGATTATTTAGGCATACTTATGATATTTAGCTTGGCATTTATATTATCTCAAATGCTAGCAGTATTTGTTCGTAATGATAGAAATCCAAAGCTTGCTATGTGGAGTGTACTAATAGGTAACCTCTCAAATGTAGTATTAGATTATATATTTATAATGAAATTAGGATGGGGAATGAAAGGGGCAATAACAGCTACAGTTTGTTCTCCTACAATAACATTGATTTTATTAAGTACACATTTTATAAAAGGAAACAATACTTTAAAACTAAAACTTAATAAATTTAAATTTAATATTCATACTATAACTAGAATATTTAAAAATGGTATACCAAGTTTTATAATGGAAATGTCAAATGCCATGATAATATTTGCTTTTAATAATGTGATTTGGGGATTGGCAGGATCTATAGGTGTTTCTGCTTATAGTATAATTGCCAACATATCATTAATTTGTGCTGCCATATTTTATGGTATTGCCCAAGCAATACAGCCAATAATAAGCATAAATTATGGTGCAAAAAAAGAAAAAAGAGTTTTTAAGTCCCTAAAACTAGCTATTATAACAGCAGGAATATTTGGAACTGTATTTTATGCTGTAGGTTTAATTTTCCCAAGATTTATTGTTTCTTTATTTAATAAGGAAAATATTGAATTAATCAATATGACTGTAAAAGGTGTAAAACTCTATTTCATGGCTTTCATATTTATGGGGTGTAATATTTCTATGGCTTCTTATTTCCAATCCATTGAAAATGCTAGGGCATCAGCAATAGTTTCTATTAGCAGAGGAATTGTATTTATTTTAATAGGACTTATGATATTACCTAAATTTTTAGGAATTAGTGGAGTATGGTTAACAGTAGCTTTTGCTGAAAGTATAAGTTTAATAGTATCATTTGTATGTTTTAATAAATTTAAAAAAAGTTATACGTTAAAACAATTAGAAGTAATAGAAAAATAAAGTGCTAGAGCTATCTAGTACTTTATTTATTCTATATGAAATTATTTTAAAAAAATAATTTCTTTAATGTACTTTTTGACTAGCAATGCAATTGCTAATTATTCCACCTCTGGGGAACAGTAGTGAAGCCCTTTAGGGTTCCCCTGAGGTGCAGTATAATTTGAAACCAAAATCAGTTAATTTGCATTAAAACTTTGGAGATAAGTAATATAATTATAATACTGTTCAATAAGAGGTATATAGTTACTACACCCTAGGGAGCTAACAATAGATAATTTACAACTTGTGTCTTAAAATTTAATATTTATTCAATAATATATGGCGAACACTGTTCGCCGCTACAAGATCAATTCTAAATTTCTCAGTGACAACTGAGAAATATTCATGGCTAATATTTATAAATTTTTTAAATATGGAAAATTATTATAGGTTACTACTTGAAAAATCTTTTGAATTATGATAATATTTTAAATGTTGAAAAGTTAATAGAATAGATTAGGTTCAATTAAAGTATTTTAATTGATTAAAAGGGAAGTTGGGTGTAAATCCCACGCGATCCCGTCGCTGTAATAGAGGAATTTTCCTAGTTGTGCCACTGAACTATTGTTTGGGAAGGTTAGGAAAGTGTTGATTCTTTAGCCAGAAGACCTGCCTATATCTAAACACATTTAAGCTACGAGAGATGGTTGGTGTTATTTGGAGATTGTTAAATATATGCAATTAGCGTATATTTATATTTGGCGTGTAACTTCTTACCATTGTGGTTAAGAAGTTTTTTTATTCTTATTTTTAGCAACAATTTTAAATTTTATTAAACTATCATTAGTATATGTCATAAAGTATCTAAAGGAAATTATGATTTTACAACAATTGATGATAAAGCCATAAATATATAGGAATTTAAGAAATGAGAATATTGACCACAAAACTGCCATTTCAACAAAGTCACTGACAGTAGTTCATCTTAGAAAAAATCACAAAATTGTAAAGGGGGATAGCTATGAATAATAGTTTTTTACCATTACCTAATTTTAGAATGGGTTTTCTATGGACATTATTAAATATTAAAAATAGTGCAATTGTAGAGTATGGGGTTACAAGTACATCTCATTATTTAAATTCCACATATGAAAAATTTAATGTGGATAAAGAAGGAGAGATTTACTGCTGCCAAATAGATGAATCTCATAGTCTTTGTGGCTATATAGAACCGCTTAAAAAAGTCATTTTAGAAATATATGAATATAGAAAACCAGAAATTATTTTTGTAGCACCATCAAGTGTATATTCAATTATTGGATTTGATGGAGAAGATTTTATTCTTAATATGGATGATAAACTAGAAGGAAAGGTTATTCCCCTATATTTTGGAAATTTAAAAGGAGATTTTTCTTTAGGTATAAGAGAGGCATTAAAAATGCTCTGCGATAAAGTTGTAGAGCATCCTAAAGAGAAAAAATATATGACCTATAATATAATTGGTTTTACTCCTGATTATTACAATTTTAATAGTGATTTATTAGAGATAAAGGAAATTATGTTACAAGGTTTTGGAATGAGAGTAAATACTATATTTACTAATAGAAGCTCCGTTGAAGATATAAAAAAAGCTTCTGAAGCATCTTTTAATATAGTTATAAGATCTGAAGGAATAGATGGAGCAAAAATTTTAAAGGATAAATATAATATGGAGTATATAACACCCTGCATTTATGGGACAAGCGGAACTATAGAATTTATTCATTCTATAGAAAGATTAACAGGAATAAAGTGTAGCAGTGATTATTTAGAGGAAAGTAAGATTAAATGTAGAGAAGCTCTTGTACGATTTAAACATCATGCAAGGAAATCAATAGATAACACTAAATGTTTAGTTACTGGATATTATGATGTTGTAAATGGAATTAGTAGATTTTTAGAAGAAGAGCTAGGCATTGAGATAGAATCTGTAGTGATAAATCATAATTTAAAAGGTGAATATATGAAACTTAATGAGAAAATAGAAAGAAAGTTATATGTAAATCCTACAGATAGTAAGAAAAATGAATTGTTAAATAGCAATGCTAATTTATTTTTGGGAGATGGGGAATTTATTTATGGTTTAAATAAATCAGCTTCAAAAATACAAATTAGCAATCCAAATGTAAAAAAAGTACTTATATACGATAGAAAACCATTGATTGGTTTCAATGGAATGAGATTTATAATGGAAGAAATATTACAAGGAATAATCTCATAAAATTATTTTAATAAAAAGCTAATAATCTTTAATATTATCATATATAAATATTAATTTTGACTTAGTCAGCTAACATCTAAGTTACAATTAGTATTTCCCTTCTGATGTAATAAAAAAATTTTTTCCCGTGGGTAACCACGGTTTTTTTCTTTATCAAATTTATTTTAAATTACATTAATATACTATATAATTTAATAGAAATTATTATTATATATGCAGAGGAGAAAATAATATGAGTATAAAGATGATGCATCATGTATGTATTCAAACAGAAAAATATAAAGAATCACTTGAATTTTACACTAAAATTTTAGGTTTTGAATTAATTAAAGAAACAGCAAATTTTCATAAAAGAGATTTTAACACTTGGCTCAAACTAGGTACATTCATGATTGAATTACAAACTGGTAAAAAGGGAGAAAAACTAAAGAGCTGGAGTTCTTCAAATGAAGGAATAGTACATATGTGTTTCTTAGTAGATGATGTTGAGGAAGAGTTTAATAGAATAAAAAAATTAGGTTATAACAGTTTTAAGATTAAAAATGGAAAAGAAATTTATAAAGTTGAAGATGGCTATCTATTTAAAGTTAAAGCACCAGAAGGTACTGAAATTGAAATAAGAGACAAATATTAAATAATTGACAATTGACAATGGGAAATTGACAATTGCGGAGGAAATTAATTCTCAATTGTATAAGGGTTTCCCTGAGGTGGAGTATAACTTGGAACCAAAATCAGTTAATTTGTATTAAAACTCTGGAGATAAGTAATGTAATTGTAATATTGTGCAATAAGAGGCATATAGTTACTACACCCTAGGGATTAGCAATGGATAATTTACATTTGTACATTATAATTTAATATCTATTCAGTAATACATGGCGAACACTGTTCGCCGCTACAGCTATAAATTTCTAATTGTGAATTGATTATATATAATTATTTATTTCCTGTAAATTAGAAATCATGATATGTGGTCTTATTTCTGTAGGATTTTTAACTTGATTTTTGTTTAACCATATAGTTTTCATACCTAAATTTAAGGCTGGCTTAATATCAAATTTTAAATTGTCACCTATCATAATAGCATCTTTTCCACATACATTCATTTTTTCTAAGGCTTTTTTAAATATTTCTTCTCTTGGCTTACATAATTTTAAAGAATAACTAAAAGTAAAATCATCAATTAAATCATATAAATTTGCAATTTTAAAACAATCAATCATAACCTCATCATAATAACAAGTGTTAGAAATTACTCCAATTTTATATTCTTTTTCTTTTATTTTAATTAACGTGTTACGGATATTTTTTTCAAAATGTAGCTGTTTTTTATATTCATAATAAAATATATTTATGGCTTCAACACATTGATTAATTGTAAGATTTACATGATAATTTTTAAGAAATTCATTTAAAAACTGTTCAATAGGATATTCTATAAGATGTTTTTTTCTTAAATCCATAACATTCATCCATTTGTTATAAAATCCTTCTTTCACATTTTCAAAACTTATTTCAGAATGAAACTGATTTAAGTATTTAGTTAGTTTATGAAGTCCAGCCATATCTTTTACTTCATCAGAATCACCATAATGAAAGTGCAAAAGGGTATTACCCATATCAAAATATATAACTTTAATATTATTAAACATAAAGATTCTCCTGTTATAATATAATTATTACAATTATATCATAATGATATTAAATAATATAAGTTTGTGAATGATGAATGTATTTTTAGATAATCAAAGCATTCATCATTTTTCATTTGAATTATGAAATTATTACATATATTTTATGTATATGAATAATATACATAATTATTTAAAATATGATATTATATACATAATAAGTAAAATAATAATAAATGGAGATGATTACAATTGCTTGGTAAGAAAAAGTACAAACAAATTTTCAGCAGCATTTTAACATTAGTAATGCTGCTGACTTTTAATTCAACTATGGCTTTTGCAGATACAAAATTACCAGTATCTAATGAAAATTCAGGAGTTTCTGCAATAAATGTTGAGAATAATTTAGCTCAATATAATATTAATGTTAAATTTAATGAACCTAATAAAACTTTCACCGCTACTGAAAGTGTAAAATTTACCAATACTTATGGGAAAGATCTTAAATCACTAGTATTTCACTTATATGCTGATTCATATGGAAGTATAGAGACTATGCCAACAATGGGCATACAGAAAGAAAAACTTAGTAAAGAAGAAATTGGTGATATAAACATAACTAAAGTCACTATTGGAAATAGTGAAATGAAATTTACTCAAGATAATCAAATTTTAAAAATTATACCTACAGCAGCTATAAAGCCAAATGAAGTTGTAGATATAAAAATAAATTTCACACTTAAATTGCCAATGAGTCAAAATAGATTAGGATATTATAATAATGTTTATTCTGTTACAAATTGGTACCCTATAATATCTATGTATGATGTTGAAACTGATACTTGGGATGAAAATCCTTTCCATCCTGTAGGAGAATCTAATTATAGTGATATAGCAAATTATAAGGTTTCTATAAATGTTCCAGATAATATGGAATTAGCTTCTACTGGTATAACTAATTCTAGTAGAAAAGAAAAAGATGGTACTAAAACTTATGATATTATGGCTGAAAAAGTTAGAGATTTTGTATTTATCATGAGTCCAGAATTTAAAGTTATTACTAAAGAAGTAGATGGTATAACAGTAAATAGCTTTTATATTTATGATGGAAATGAAAATACTACTGAAACAGCTGAAGCATTACTAGGTTTAACTTTAGATGCATTAAGTTTCTTTGGTGAAAACTTTGGTAAGTATCCATATAAGGAATTTGATACTGTAGAAACCTATGTACAGGGATTTGCTATGGAATATCCCCAATTAATCCAAATGGGAAAATATAATATTAATCCTGAATTTACAGAAGAATCAATGGTTCATGAAGTGGCACATCAATGGTGGTATGTAACTGTAGGTAACAATGAATTTGAGAATCCTTTTTTAGATGAATCATTAACAGCTTTTTCTACTGCATATTATTTTGAAAAAACTCAAGGTAAATATTCAAAGCGTGGTGTGACCCTTGGTTTAAGAAACTTAATGGATTTTGCTAGAGATATTTCCAGTCCAATAAATTCATCTGTAGATGAAATAAGTTCAAAAGAATGGGGAAAAACTGTTTATATCATGGGTGCATTAGTGATTGAGGATATTAGACAAGCACTAGGAGAAGAAAAACTTTTAGAAATAATGAGAACTTATTATGCTGAAAACTCATTAAAAAATGCTAATTTAGATTCACTTTTAGATGTAATTGAAAGAGTTGGTGGAAAGGAATATAAAGAACGGGTATTATCGAATATTAACTCTAAAGATTTTTATCCAGAAAATCTTAGATTAAATGAAAGTGAATTGACTGAAATTAGAGAAATAAGAAAAGAAGAAAGAAAAGAAACAAGAGAGAATTCTAAACAATGGCTTGAGCAATTAAGAAATGAAGGAAAAGATAATTTTGGAGCATTTTTTGTACAAGCTTTAGATAATTATGATGTATATTTAGTAATGCCTTCAAAAGTCAATATAGCTAAAGAAAACATGAATAAATTTGATTTAATGATAAATACATTAAAGATGACTTTAGAAGAGGGTTTGGGATTAAATATTATAATTAAAGAAGACAAAGATATTACAGAAAATGAGCTTAAAGAAAAGAGCTTAATATTTATTGGAGATAATAATGAAAATACAGCACTTAATTCTATTATGGACAAGTTTCCTATAGATTTATCAAAAGAAGAAATTAAATTTAATGGTATTACTATAGAAAATAAAAATATAACAGGAATGCTAGTTGGTAACACTTCAAAAAATGAAAACAATAATGTTTTAATCTTCTTAGGAATGGATAAACTTGAAAGTTTCAATTTATTAAACAGTTTTGATT
>NZ_JACSQB010000025.1 GCF_014836835.1 Clostridium faecium
GAATTATAATGAATAAGCTGATTATTAATAATATATTTATTAAGTTTCCACCTATGATAAAGAAGAGATATATCAATAATAGTAGGAATATAAAACCGCCAAACCATCGTAAATATGTCATTTAACTATAGTCCGTTATGCAAATCTTATAATCACTTACTAAATAAAAAAATTAAGTGAATTGTATAAGTTACAATAACGGTTTTCACCTACCTTTCTTAAAAAGTTTTAAATTTATATAATTACCTAATCATTTTTAGGTTTATTAATGTATGGCAAATTTTAAAATATCTAATCAAAATTAGTTTTCTCTAAAAGTAAAAAAAATATACAAAATTTTTGAAACATTAACAACAAATCATTGTATTTTTTTTGTTTACATGTATAATTAATAAGGAAAAGCTTTATGGAGGAGTGTTATTATGGGAAGTAACAAGGCAACTACTAAAAGTAGAGTGAATAGTACAGCATTATCACTAGTACAGGTTGCTATAATGGCAGCAATAGTTTATATTGCCACCAGTATAATACATGTACCCTTTATTTCTGGAGAAGGTGTGCTTCATTTAGGTGATAGTGCAATTTTTGTTGCAGCAATATTATTAGGTAAGAAAAAAGGAGCTATAGCAGGAGCAATAGGAATGGCGTTATTTGATGTACTTTCACCATATATTGTTTGGGCTCCATTTACTTTTGTAATAAAAGGACTAATGGCTTATACTGCTGGTGCCTTAGCTTATAGAAAGGGTTATGATGGAAAAAACTTTATGAATAACCTTTTTGCGTTTACTATTTCAGGTGTTGTAATGATAGTAGGATATTTTTTTGCAGGTTGGATACTATATGATTTACCTAATGCAGTAGTAGCTATACCAAGCAATGCACTGCAAGTTGCAGCAGGTATGGTTATAGCATTACCATTAGCGACTCAATTGAAAAAACACATAAAGTTTTAACTTTTATTACTTTACAGGTAACAAAGTTACTTGTATTAAAAAAACTATTAAAGAAATTATTTTATCTAAAAATAATTTCTGTCATTTAAAATAAATAATTTTATTTCTCAGCTTTTGCTGAGAAATATTTGTTTTTAAAGCAAAATAAAAAAGAGAGCAGTTGCTCTCTTAATAATCTTCTAGTTATTATTTGCTGTAGTTGTTTCTAGAATTTTTTCTAGCTTTTCTGCACTCAGGGCATCTTACTGGATCATTTTCAAATCCTTTTTCTTTATAGAAAGCTTGTTCTCCCTCAGTAAATACGAATTCTTTTCCACAATCTTTACAAGTAATATTTTTATCTGCCATTATTAATGACCTCCTTTTAATCTAAGGACTAATTAAACATGGATACTATCACTTTCTTTTCCTCGATTATAAGGAGGGGATAATTGCCTTGTTCTAATTAACCTTTTTCAATCTTTTAGAGTTAAGTATAACTCTAATATCATTATATCATAATTCTTATATAATACAATAGAATTTTTCAAAAAAAGTGGGAATTTTTCTATTAAAATAACAATTTATGTATTTAAGTAAATTATATAAGATAGTTGCATAAAATAATATCAAAGCTAGTTATAAAGGGGGCTCCGGGCTTTTTATAAAATTGAAATTTTAAGCAAAATAAGTAGGGGATAAAAATTCAAAAAATTCGCGCAAAATTATAGATAAGGATTAAAATTTTTCCTAAATTATGCAGTTAAATAATCATTATATTAAGCTAGAATTATAAAAAATAACAAGTTTTTAAATATATTTGGAGTTTATTCAATAATTTACTAATAGATTATTGTAAAAATATTCTGAATAATATATAATGAATATAACTCAAGAATAATAACTCATATAAATAATTAAATAATAAAATAAGTCTGGGGGCGTTAAAAATGATTCATGTATTCTGTAACAAAAAAGGCTCAGGAAAAACAAAGGCTCTTGTTAGATTAGCAAATGATAGGGTGTTAAATGCAAAGGGTAACTTAGTTTATGTTGATGATGACAGAAGAATGGTTTATGAACTAGACAGGAAGATACGATTTATATGCGCAGAGGACTTTAAAGTAGATAATGCAAAAGATTTCTATGGTTTTTTATGTGGAATGATAGCACAAGATTATGACATTGAAGCTATTATGATAGACGGAGTTATGAATGGAGTTATTTCATCCTTAGATGAAATGAAAAGGTTATTTTATAAAATTGAATATTTGACTCAAGAGTTTAACATTGAGTTTTTCATAAATATTAGTGGAGATCCTAGACAGTTACCAGATGAAATAAAAAGATATGTTAATTAAACCCAGTTATTTTATATAATTTGTACTTGTGTTTACTAAAGAATAATAGTATTATATATATTAATAATAAACTTTATATTTTTAAAGGCGATGATGGAAATAAGTAATTATGGGAATCATAAAGAGAGCTGATGGGTGGTGTAAATCAGTTGAGGAACATAGTGAAATACATTCTTGAGCTTTAGGCTGAACTTAATTTTTAATATTAGGCCGATACGTATTTCTTACGTTATAAGATTTGAGTGGATTTTTTTACAAAATCAATTTGGGTGGTACCACGGAAAATTTCGTCCCTAGTTTTTTAACTAGGGACTTTTATTATTTAAAGATGTAAAAACTTTAGAAGAGATTGTGCAATCAAAAACAGTATTTTAGTACAAAAGGAGGAAGTTAAATGAGTAATGCAAACGTATATGACGTTTTAAAAGAACGTGGATTTTTAAAACAATTAACACACGAAGAGGAAATGAGAGAAATATTAGGAAAAGAGAAAGTTACTTTTTATATAGGATTTGATCCAACAGCTAATAGTCTTCATGTTGGTCATTTTATAGCTATGATGTTTATGTCACATATGCAAAAAGCAGGGCATAGACCAATAGCATTAGTTGGTGGTGGTACTGCTATGGTAGGAGACCCATCAGGAAGAACTGATATGAGAAAAATGCTTACAAGAGAAGATATTGAAGAAAATATCAGGGGCATAAAAAAACAACTATCAAGATTAATAGATTTTAGCGATGATAAAGCAATACTTGAAAATAATGCTAATTGGCTATTGGATCTTAACTATGTAGAATTCTTAAGAGATGTAGGGGTTCATTTTTCCGTAAATAGAATGCTTACTGCAGAATGTTTTAAACAAAGAATGGAAAAAGGATTATCTTTCTTGGAATTTAACTATATGTTAATGCAAGGCTATGATTTCTTAGTATTAAATCAAAAATACAACTGTACTATGCAACTAGGTGGAGATGACCAATGGTCTAACATTTTAGCAGGTATGGAGCTTATAAGAAGAAAAGAAGGAAAACCAGCATATGGTATGACATGTTCATTATTAACTAACAGCGAAGGAAAGAAAATGGGTAAAACTGCTAATGGTGCAGTATGGTTAGACCCAGAGAAAACTTCTCCTTTTGATTTTTATCAATACTGGAGAAATATTGATGATGCTGATGTTGAGAAATGTCTATCATTATTGACATTCCTGCCTATGGATGAAGTTAGAAGACTTGCTGCATTAGAAGGCTCAGAAATAAATAAGGCTAAAGCAATACTTGCTTATGAAGTTACAAAGCTTGTTCATGGAGAAGAAGAAGCAAACAAGGCTAAAGCTGCTGCAGAAAGTTTGTTTGGTGGTGGCGTTGATATGTCTAATGTGCCTACAGTGACTATAGGTAATGATATGGTTGAAAGTAATATATTAGATATATTAGTTCAAACAAAAATAGTACCATCTAAAGCTGAAGGAAGAAGACTTATACAGCAAGGCGGATTAACTGTAAACGAAACAAAAATAGAAGATGTTAATGCTAAATTTTCTATGGACTTTATAAATGATGGATATGCATTAATAAAAAGAGGAAAGAAAAAATTCTATAAATTAGAAGTGAAATAAGAAAAACTGCTAACACTGTTAGCAGTTTTTTTATCGTTGAATTTTTTGTAAGTTTTTGAAGGAATATACATTAATAAAAAAGGGGATTTTAATGAAACTTAAAAATAAAATGATATTTTTAGTAATTAGCATATTATTTATTACATTGATAATTGTAACTTATTTTTTTATGGATTATTCTAAATTAATATTAAAAGATGAAAAAGGTAAAGCTGTTTTAAATATGGCCACTTCTGTTGCTACTATGGAAGTAGTGGTGAATAATGTAGGATTGGAAAGAGGAATTTATAAGATACAGCCTAAAATAGAAACTTTAAGACTTAAGACTAAAGGACAGTTTATAATAGTAATGGATATGGATGGAATTGCATATTCTCACTATCTTCCAGAAAAATTAGGAAAAACTTTTGTCAGTGATAAGGAAAATATTGTATTATTAAAAGGTAGAAGTTATATAACCACAGAAACAATTGAAAATATAGATAAATCTATTAAGGCATTTACTCCTATATATAGAGATGGAAAACAAGTTGGAGCAGTTTGCGTAGGATTATTTTTAGGTAGTTTTAATGATGAATACATAGATTTAATGTTAAAGTTTCTTCCTTATATAATAATAGGCTTTGCAATAGGAATTTTAGGAGCTATTGCTATTTCTAATAACATTAAAAAATCTATTTTTGGACTTGAACCTGATGAAATAGCTTGGGTGGTTAATGAGAGGGAAGCTATACTAGAAAGCATGAATGAGGGAATAATAGCTGCAAATAAACAGGGTGTAATAACATTAGTAAATAAAAATGCAAGAAAATTTTTAAATGAAGAAGGTTATTTAGGAAGAGATATAAATGAAATTAAAGAATTTGGTAAATTAAAAATAGTATTGAGAATGGGAATACCAATTACTAATGTAGAAGAAAAACTTTTTACAGGAAAAACAATTATTAGTAATTATTATCCTATTACTAATAATGAAGATAATATTATAGGGGCACTTGTGACTTTTCATGATTTTACTAAAGTTAAACTTATGGCTGAAGAGCTTACGGGAATTAAAAGGTTTATGTGGTCTTTAAGGGCACAAAATCATGAATTCATGAATAAACTTCATACAATTTCAGGGCTTATTCAGTTAGAAGAATATGATAAAGCCTTAGAGTTTATACATACCACTGGTGAAATAAGAACAAATATTTTAGAGTTATTAAACAATAAAATAAAAGAACCTGTTACAGCTGGATTGATACTTGCAAAATACAATAAAGCTGTTGAAGGAAGAATAGATTTTAAAATTAATGAGAATTGTAAACTTAATAAAATTCCTGACAATATAAGTAAAGATGAATTTTTAATTATATTAGGAAATTTAATTGAAAATTCTATTGATGCTGTTATAGAAAGAGAAAATGCTAAAATATCAATGTCTATTATAGAAAATGAAGATTCAGTTCAAATAGAAATATCTAATAATGGTAATAAAATACCAAGGGAATTAGAAGAAAAAATATTTAAACAAGGTTTTACAACAAAGCACGGGGATAGAGGTCATGGTCTTTATAATATAGTAAAAATATTGAAAGAAATAGATGGACAAATGTGGTTTACTACTGGTGAAAAGACCACTTGGTATGTTACTATTCCTAAATAGAGGAGGATTTAAAATGATTGACGTTTTAATTGTAGAAGATGATCCAATGGTAAGGGAGATAAATTCAATGTTTTTAAATAAACTAGAGGGATTTAAATTATGTGGAGCAGTAGGAAGGTTAGAAGAAGCAAAGTTAATTATAAAAGGTAAAAATCCTCAATTAGTACTTTTAGATATATTTCTTCCAAATGAAAATGGATTAGAATTTATTAAGTGGATAAGAAATAATGCAATTTGCTGCGATGTAGTTTTAATTACTGCAGATAGAAGCTCTGAAGCAGTACAAGAGGCTTTTAGGTATGGAGCAATAGATTACTTAATAAAACCATTTACTTTTGATAGATTTAAAGAAGCGTTATATAATTATAAAAATCGTATAGAAACTTTTAATAAATTAAGTTCTGTAGAACAAGAAGTAATTGACCAATATGTTTTAAATAATGAATATAATAATAAAAATAAGATTAGTGACGAGAGAGAATTAGAATTAATAAAAGGACTGAATATTCATACATATAATCAGATTTGGAATTATATTGCTAATAATGAAAATCAATGTTTTACAGCAGAAGAACTTTCAGAAAATATAGGTATGGCAAGAGTTACTGTGAGAAGATATTTAGAGTACATGCTGAAAGAAGGAAAGCTTTATATTAAACTGGAATATGGGAAAATAGGAAGACCATGTCACGTATATAATATTTTAGAACAAAAAGAACAAAATGAATAATAAGAACAAAATATTGATTGTTTATTATTTAACAAATATACTCTAGCCATAGATAGTTTTGATTAGGGGGAATAAAAATGAAAAAGAAGGTATTAGCATTAGCACTGACTACTGTAATGACTATGTCATTATTAGCTGGTTGTGGAGGGAAAAATGAAAGTGCAGATATTGTCATTATAGGGGCTGGAGGAGCTGGACTTGCAGCAGCTGTTGAAGCACAAGGAAATGGAGCTAAAGTTGTTGTATTGGAAAAGATGCCTATGGTTGGAGGAAATACAACTCGTGCAACAGGAGGATTAAATGCTGCTGGCACAAAGGCTCAAGAGAAAGCTGGAATTGAAGATAGCACTGAATTGTTTTTTGAGGATACTATGAAAGGTGGATACGATAAGAATAATGAGGAGTTAGTTAAAGTATTAACTGAAGAATCAAAGAATGCTGTAGAATGGCTTGAGAGCCTAGGAGCTGATTTATCAGATGTAGGAGCAGCAGGAGGAGCTTCAGTTAGAAGAATTCATAGACCAGCAGGTGGAGCTGCAGTAGGACCTAATATAATTTCAACATTAAAAAAAGTTTCAGAAGATAAAAAAATTGATATTAGAACTATGAATGAGGCTATAGAGATAATTAAAGATAAAGATGGAAAAGTATCTGCAGTTAAAGCCACAAATAAAGAAGGTAAAGAATATACAATAAACGCTAAAAGTATTATATTGACTGCAGGAGGATTTTCAGCTAATAAGGAAATGGTTGTAGAGAATAAGGCTGAATTAGAAGGATTTGATACAACAAATCATCCAGGGGCTACTGGAGATGGAATTGTATTAGCTAAAAATGTAGGAGCTGCTTTTGTAGATATGGGTGAAATACAAACTCATCCAACAGTAGTTCCAGGAAAGGGAATCATGATTACTGAAGCAGTAAGAGGTAATGGTGCAATACTTATAAATAAAGATGGTAAAAGATTTGTCAATGAATTATTGACTAGAGATGTTGTTTCAAAGGCTATATTAGAGCAAAAAGATAAAGTTGGATATTTATTCTTTGATGAAGAGCTTAGAAAGGGACTAAAAGCTGTAGAGGAATACTTTAGCATGGATTTAGTTACTGAGGGAAATTCTATAGAAGAATTAGCTGAAAAATTAGATATAGATAAGGCTAACCTAGTTGCAACAGTTAAGACCTATAATGAAGGTCAAAAAGCTAATAATGATAGTGAATTTCAAAGAACTGATATGGCAATTAGTTTAGAAAATCCAAAATTTTATGCAATTGAAGTTACACCAGCAGTTCATCACACTATGGGTGGAATTAAAATCAATACAAATGGAGAAGTTATTGGTGAAGATGGACAAGTTATACCAGGATTTTATGCAGCAGGAGAGGTTACAGGAGGAGTTCATGGTGGAAACAGACTTGGGGGAAATGCCTTAGCTGACATAATAGTTTATGGAAGAAGAGCAGGAGAAGCTGCAGCAAAAAATTTAAAATAATTTTATGGTTATTTTAAATGTATACAAAAGAACAAACTGTATACAATAGAGAGAAATTATGGTATATTTATTGAGAGAGATTCTCAAGGAGAATTTAATCTATAAGATGAGTAATTAATAGTATTGAATATTCAATATCATTAAGGAGGAATTTAAAATGAAAAAAGTAGTAAGCATATTGTTATCTTCAATATTAGCAGTTGGAGTACTAGTAGGATGTGGAAGTAAAGAAGCAGCAGCTTATAAAGATGGAAGTTATGAAGGTACTGGAAAAGGATTTAAAAATGATATAAAAGTATCTGTAGAAGTTAAAGATGGAAAAATAGAAGATATTAAAGTTGTTGACCAAAAAGAAACAGAAGGTCTTGGTGACACTGCTATAGATGAAATAATTAAAAAAGTTAAAGAAAAACAAAGTACAGATGAAGTAGAAGCTGTTTCAGGAGCAACAGGATCAAGCAAAGGTGTTTTAGAAGCTATAAATAATGCCTTAAATCAAGCAAAATAGTTAAACATGATTAAAATGTATATAAGGTCTCGCTGATGTAAATCAGGAGACCTATTTATATTATAATAAAAATGATAGTAATTGTTAAATATATATATAAATCACATACAATGGATAGTTGAAGATGGACAATTGTGGAGGAATTTATTTTTAAGTAAAATAATTTCTTTAAATTATTTTTCACTAGCAATATAAAATTGCTAGCGATTATAAGGCATAATGTTTATAACTGTAAATTAAGTTTTAGTAATGGATAAAAATTAGGAGGTGTAAATATTATGATTATAGCTATAGCAAAAATAAAATTAAGTGCACCTTGGGTACACTCATTAAAAGAAAAACGTATGATTGTTAAAAGTATAATAGATAAGGTAAAGAATAAATTTAATGTATCTATTGCAGAGGTAGAAAATCAAGATATTCATCAAACTATAGTAATTGGAATTGCTACAGTAAGTAATAGTAGCAGTCATGGAGATAGTACCTTACAGAAGGTTATAGATTACATAGAAAATAATTGTGAGGCTAGTATTGAGTCAATTGAAAGGGAAATATTATAAAAGCTTTCCTTTATGTTATCAATAAATATGAATTCTTTACGATAATTAAAATAAATATAGATACATTTAAGGAGAGATAGTATGTCTGGTATTTGGAAAATCAATATGGTTCAAAATCAGGCTACGCAGCAAGACTTTAATAAAACTACTTTCAGAAAGGGCGATAGCTTTAGCGCTAGGATTTTAAATATCAACAAAGAAAGTGGAGAATTAGTTATAAGACTTTTAGATGGAAGACAATTTCCTGCCAAAATAGATGGTTCCATCGATGATGCCCTTTTAGAAAATTATTTATTAAAATTTGTGGTAGATGATTTTAGTGGAGGAAAATTAACTTTAACACTAAGTGATAGTAAAGCATTAGATAATTTAGTGCCTTTAGAAGAAAAAACTATATTAGAAGAAGTAATAAAAAACTTAGGATTAAAAATTCCAAAAGGTGATGAGTATATATTAAAGGAAATGATTAAATTTAATATTCCTTTAACTCAAGAAAATTTTGATGAGATTAAAAATATAATTGACTTTATTAATAAAATAAACATAAAAGAGGGAGAAGAAGATAAGTTTATAGATAAATATTTAGCAGCACGAAACATAGAACCTAACAGTGAAAAAGCTGCTTTAGTGAAAAACACTTTAAAAAGTTTTTTTTCTTCCTTAAAAACTTTAGACTTAAATTCTTTACTTATGATGAAAGAGGAAAACATACCAATTACAGAGGAAAATATAAAAAGTTTTAATAATATTAATAAAGAAGAATTAGTAATATGTAAAAATATTGAAGAACTATTAGATGTATTAAATGCTGAAAATAAAGATACTAGTATAGAAAATAAAAATATTAATAAAGGCAATGAAAATACTAATAAAGAAAATAAAATTTCAGATTATAAATTATTAAACTCATTAGATAAAGAAAATACAGAAATGAAAAGTGATATTTCTAGTAACAACTTAAAAGATATATCAATGCAGGAGAATGATATTTGGATTAAGGATGTAAATTCTAACTTAGCTGCGGACAAAGCAGATAATAAAACTGTTGTTGATAATGCAAACATAATTGTTAAAGATGAAGAAAAAAATATCAGTGATATAAAAGAAAGAGAAACCATTGTTTCAGAAGAAGAGAAAATAGTAAAAGAAAAAGTTGTAGATGGCAAAGAAAATAATGTGACTAAAGATATAAAAGAAAGTAACAGTGGGGAAAAAGACATAGAGCTAAAAAGTAAAATTACTGCTTCAAAAGAAGAACAGGTTACAGAAGATAAAATTATTAAAGACAACAGCATATCTAAAGACATAAAAGACAACAAAATTTTTGAGAAAGATATGGACTTAAAATTCAAAATTCCTACATCAGATTTAGTTAAAAATGAGATAAAAGAAAAAATATCCATAATGAAAAATGGAATCATGCAAATTATAAAAGCCAATGAAGATAATCCAGCTGCATTTAATAAGGCAATGCATTTTATTGAAAGTAAGCTACAAGATTTTAAAATTTTTAATACTTTAAGTAATGATTATTATTATTTAAACATCCCTATGAATATTAAAGAACGAGATTATGATTGTAAACTTGTGATTAAAGATGAAAGAGGTAAAGGAAAAAAAATAGATTCTAGAAATATTAAAATTGCTACAAGTATAAAAACTTTAAATATGGAAGTGGTAGATGCATTTATTAATGTAAATAATGAATATATAAGCATAGATATACATTCTCAAAAAGCTTTTATGGATATGTTGGAATCTTACAGATATAAGCTTATTGAAGATTTAAGTTGTAATTCATATGTTTTTAATGTTAATATTAAAGAAAAAATAGAAAATTTTACATTGTCCAATTGCAGGGACTTTTTTGATGACAATGATTTGAGTATAATTAATGTAAGAGTATAACTAATATGGAATTGATTATTGACAATGGATAATTATGGATACTTCTCTTTTATAAAAGAAGTTTTGAATTGATTTCTTTTCATGTGACACAATTATTTCTATTAAAAAATTTACTTAAAGAAATTAATTTTCACTACAATTATTAATTGTCTCATTGTAGGGGAAAACAATGTTCATCGCACATTAATTTTAAGATATTTTAGTTATATATATTAATTAACTATTTTATAAAGGTGTGGTAAAATGAAAAATGTAAAAAAAGCTGCTGCAGTAAAATATGATTATGGATCTGCTGCACCTAAGGTTACTGCAGCAGGTATGGGGCATATAGCAGATAAAATTTTAGAAAAAGCAGAAGAAAATAAAGTTCCTATAGTTGAAAATGAAGAATTAGCAAATCTTCTTACAAATGTAGATGTAGGAGATGAAATTCCTTTAGAACTTTATGATGTTGTAGCAAAAGTTATTGCATATGTGATGGATATTGACAAGAGAATAAAAAGCAGGTGATAAATATTGGCATTATATGCTATTTCTGATTTCCATTTAGCATCTACTGGAGATAAACCTATGGATATTTTTGGTGATAAATGGTATAAACACGATGAAAAAATAAAAGATAATTGGTTAAAAACAATTAAAGAAGAAGATACAGTTTTAATTGCAGGAGATATATCTTGGTCTATGAAAATGGAAGAAGGCAAAGAAGATTTAGATTTTATAAACCAGCTTCCAGGTAGAAAAATATTAGTAAGAGGAAATCATGATTATTGGTGGACGAGTATAACAAAACTAAATTCTCTTTATGATAATATGGATTTTATACAAAATAATTTTTTTACCTATAAAGATTATGGAATATGTGGAAGCAGAGGATGGGTTACTCCAACAAGCTCTAAATTTACTACTCACGATAGGAAAATTTATGAAAGAGAGCTTATAAGGCTTAGATTATCTTTAGATAGTGCTAAAAAAGCTGGATATGAAAAGTTTATAGTTATGCTTCATTATCCGCCAGTGAACACCTCTGAAGAGGAAAATGGATTTACTGAAATATTAAATGAATACAGGGTGGAAAAGGTTATTTATGGACATATTCATGGTAACGCTTTGAATTATGCTTTTGAAGGTATAAAAGAGGGGACAGAATATATATTAACTTCTTGTGATTACATAGACTTTTCACCAAAGTTAATATTGCCATAAAAGTTTTATAGTTGCATCATATCTTATAGATAAACTACACTAAAGTAAATGTATATCTGAACACATGCATAAGGGTGACGCATAGTTCAGAACAGAAATTAGTGACATTATACTAAATTTATGAAGATAAGCAATATAATTAAAATATTATTTAATGGTAGATATGTAGTACCATATCATACTGTACCCCAGGGGTTTAAATAAGTTTAGTTTTAAATTAAAGGTTTATGATTACTCTAATATTATTTTAAATCTATAATTTTAGTGTAAACCCCAGGGGTAAAAAATCCATAATTATCCACTGGTAATTATTAATTGTCAAAAAAGTTCATCAAATTACTTTTTAATGATGACGCTTAGAATTAAAAATTTTTGAAAAAATTCCTTTGGATTTGTCTTTTTTATTATTTGATTTTTGAGGAAAAGTATTTTCAGTTTTGTTATCAAAGTTAAAGCTTTCATCAATAATGTCACTAGTTTTTTCAAATTTTGCTTTAATAACTTCAGATTCTTTAATTAAATCTCTTTGAGTTCTAACTAATTCTTTTAAACTTTGCTTTGCATTAGGAGCAGTTAATACCTGACTGAACCATACAAGAGCTGTATTATTATTTAATAATCTTCTATTTAGTTCTCCAATTAAATACATCATAACAAATTTATCCATACCATATAAAGGTAATGATTCATTATAAAATGCATCATTAAATCCTTCTAGTGCAAAACCTAAAAATGTTCTTTCCATTTCTCTATGATAGTCTGAATCACCTAACCTGTACATCCAAGACAATTTTAAGCAAATCATAGCTTTTTGGCTAGATTTAGCTTTCATATATACTGCATTTAATAGTGCCATTTTATATCTTTCTATGGCAATTTCCAGTGTGTATTTGTCAGGATATGTCCTTGGTTTAAACTTTGAAGTAACATTTTTAAGTATTAAATCTTTTTGAACATTTACTATTTTATAGAAATCAGATTTTAAAGCTGAATACCCACAGCTTTCACAAATATAAACATCATAAAAATAGGGATTTATAAGATCATATCTTATAAAAAAATCTGAGTCTTTTGAAATCATTCTGTAAGAAGTGCTTTTCAGTGCAAGTTGTTTAAATTTATGATTACATACAGGACAATCTATAGTCTTGTGATAGAGCAAAGAATCATATAAATCCTTTTCAATATTTTCTTTTTTCTTTTTATTTTTTTCAGATTTATATATTTGAAGATTATTTACATCTTCAAACCCTAACTCCTCTAATCCAGAAAAAATATTCTTCATAATAAAATCCTCCATAAACTGCTAAATAAACAATAAATACAATATTACACATAAATCATTGATATTTTTTTATAATAACATTATCATTATATTATATATAATATATATTTCGTAACAATTTAATATTTGTGAAAGGTGACTTACATATGGCAATAAGAGAATGGAAGAAGTTTTTAATTCCTTATGAACAAGCGGTAGAAGAACTTAAAGTTAAATTTAGAAGTATTAGACGAGAACTTAGAAGAAAAAATGAATATTCTCCAATAGAGTTTGTAACTGCACGGGTTAAGGAAGTATCTAGTATTTTAGAAAAAGCAAATAAATTTAACATACCATTAGAGAGAATAGAGTATGAAATGGAAGACATAGCTGGCGTGAGAATTATGTGCCAATTTGTTGATGATATAGAGAAGGTTGTTAATTTAATTAGACAAAGAAAGGATATGCAGATAATTTATGAAAAGGATTATGTAACAAATGTTAAGGTCAGTGGTTATAGAAGTTATCATATGATTATAAAATATCCAGTAAATATGGCCGATGGACAAACAGAAATTTTAGCAGAAATACAAATTAGAACTTTAGCTATGAATTTCTGGGCTACAGTTGAACATTCATTAAATTATAAATATAAACATGACATACCAAAAGATGTAAGAGTAAGACTAAAAAATGCAGCAGATGCAGCATTTAAGCTAGATGAGCAAATGCTTGAAATAAAAGATGAAATAAAAGATGCCCAAAAACTATTTGAAGTAAAATCCAGCCTAGTTACAGATATAGTTGAAAATATTTTAACACTTTCATCTTTAGGAAAACTTTTAGAAGCTTCAAGGTATACAGAACAGTTAAATAAGCTTTTAGAAGAAGGTGAAGTATTTGAACTTAGCAGCCTGTTAGAAGCTACAAAAAAAACATTAGATAAATACAAAGCATAAGACATATATTTGTCTTATGCTTTGTATTTATTATTAATTGTGTATTATTTTAAGTTAATATATGGGGGGATAGGATATGCTGAAAAAAGAAGATATTAAAACTGCATTAGAAGATTTAAACTTTCCAAAAGAGCACTATTGGGTTTTAGCAGGTGCATCATTAGTTATGCATGGAGTTAAAGGTGAAACTAGAGATATTGACTTAGGATGCAGTAAATTTTTATTTGAACAGTTAATTAAAGAAGGGCATAGACCAATAGTTTTAAATAATAGTTCAAGATTTATAAGAGTAAATGAAGAAGTAGAAATTTTTGAGGAATGGAATGTAGATAATATAGAGTTAATTAACGACTTACCTGTAGGGAGCCTAGAAAGTATAAGAAAGCATAAGATAGAGCTGGGCAGAGAAAAGGATTTAAAGGATATTCAGTTGATAGATAAATTTTTAAAGAAAAAATAAATTAACAAAATATACTTTTGAGAATGTTGATTATTGTATATTAGAACTTTTATAATTTTAATATATATTTTGGATATTCTTATGAATGGTTGAATATACTTATAATTAGAACAAATTTAAATTGATAAATAGGTGATAGTTTAAAGGAGGGGAAAAGTAGTGGAAGAATTAAGGTGCCCTAAATGCAATTCTACTGAGATTAAAAGAGCTGCCAGCAAGACTATATTACTAGAACCTATGGATAAAATGTTTGCATTGGGATCAAAACTTTATGCCAATGTTTGCACTGATTGTGGCGCAGTTTTTGATTTTACTGTAGATTTTCCAGAGGATTTTAAATAAGGAAATTTATTAAAGTAGAAGCTTATCGAATATTTACATATAATAGATATATAAGTAATAATTTTGGAGGCATATTAGGTGAATTTATTATCCATAATTTGTATTATCTACGGTATATTTTTAATAATATATAGTTTTGTAAATATTAAAAAGATAGATAATAGGAACAATTGGTATGATATTAAAGATATGAATAGCTTTCTAAAAATTCAATTTTTGTGGAAGATTATAACTGCCATATACTGTATTGCTATTGCTTATTTTTATGCAAAATATTCTATAAGTTTTTTATTTATATTTACAATTGTTTTTATAGATAGAATAGTATTTTTTATTATAGTCAGACTTAAAAAAATAGCATTATCTAAAAGATATCTAGAATAAATATAGATATTATAAAAATAAAATTTTAATTTGTAATTTAAAAGAGATTTCTAGTCTGAATATGTTGTTTATTTGGACTAGAAATCTATATTTTTGGTGGAAATAATTTCTTTGAATAGATTTTTTACTAACAATGAAGTTACTAGCCATTATAGAAGCAAATAGTGTTTAATAGTTTTTTAAGCTTATATTATTTTCTACATTTTCCTGTTATATGATCTATATTAATTTTTATAATATTAGTTTTAGAAAAAGATGCATTAACATATTTTTTTCCTTCATCCATAAAGTTAGAAGAATATTTTTCGATAAATTTCAGCAATACAGCTTTCTTTTCATCTTCATTTTCAATGCTTTCAGCTTTACCAAAAATTATTACATTTTCATATTTAGTAGTGAAAGCTTTAGAAATAACTTCGATATTGTCAACAATTGAAAAACATACCTTGTTATTAAATTTTATATTATCAATTTTGTGACCTACAGGAGCTGAGTGAAAATAAATAGCATTATTATAATATACATAATTTAAAGTTGTACAATAAGGATAGTTATTTTCACCAATAGTACCTAAGGTTCCCTCATTACCTCTTTCCACTAATTCAAAAATTTCTTTATCACTCATTGCGTTATTAATTCTTCTCATTTCTTTAAACATATAAAAAACCTCCATATATTTTAATTATTTAAATTAGAGTTAAACTTATACTAACATATAGATAAATTGCTTTAAAGTCAAATGTATATCTGAATGTAAGTTAACAATTTAATGTAATAATTTTTCTTGACTTTTTCTAAGATATTAGATAAAGTATTTTAAATATTATAAATACTTTTATAAAATTACTTAATTAAAAAGTGCATTATAATTATATTAACATATTTTGCAATAAATGTTAATAAAACGGTGATATAAGGGCTTTAACAGCTACAAAAATAACATAACATTTACTTTCATATAGTTTAATAAACAAATTTTTAAGGAGGAAAAGTGATGAAAAGAGAAGAAGCATTTGAAATTTTAAAGAAATATATCAGTAGTGAGAGTTTATTTAAGCATTCTTTCGCAGTGGAAGGAGCAATGCGAGGACTTGCAAAAAAGTACAATGAAGATGTTGAAAAGTGGTCTATAACAGGACTTTTACATGATATAGACTATGAAAAATATCCTGATACTCATCCGGAAGAAGGACAAACTATTTTAAAAGAAGAAAACATAGATGAAGAAATAAGAGTGGCTATCTATGGACATGCAAAGGAAGCAAAAGAATATAGAAAAACTCTTATGGCAAAAGCGCTTTTTGCATTAGATGAACTTTCAAGCTTTGTTGTAGCTTGTGCTTTAGTTAGACCTTCAAAGAGTTTTGATGATTTAGAATTAAAATCAGTAAAGAAAAAATTAAAAGACAAAGGATTTGCAAAAGGGGTAAATAGAGAAATAATTAAGGAAAGTAGTGAAGAACTAGGATTAGAAACTTCTGAACTTATAACAGAAGTAATAGAAGCACTTAGAGTTAGAGAAAGAGAATTAAATTTGGAAGGCTATAGTTTACTTTAATTGTCCATTGACAATATTTAATTCTCAATTGTATAAATAGGGGAAGATAATTATGGTAAAGGTAAAAATTTTAACAAATGAAATAAAGGAAACAATATTAAAATTTTTATATGAAGAAGAGGAGATAAACCTTTTTATAATACATTTTATTGAAAATGATAATATAGGGGATTTATATGTAGATAATGAAGATAATATAGAAGCTGTATTACATATAAAAGATGATGGAAATTCACTTTTTACCAATTTTTATTATGATAACAAAAAGAATTTTGAAACCATCATAAAAGAAATTGAAAAATTAAAGAGTGACCGAATGCTGTTAGCAGCTAAAGAAGAGGATGTAGCAGCGGTGCTAAAGGAATTAAATATAGGTAGAAATATAGATAAAAATTTTTACTATATTTTTGATGATGAGAAAAAGTTAGATTTACAAACAAAAGAATATAGTTTTAAAAGAGCAACCTTTAAAGATAGAAGCTTTATTAAAGAAACATACATAGATTTTTTTGGAGCAACTTCTGAAGAGGATATAAATTCTTTAACCAATGATGAGAAAATAAAATATGATTTAAAAAATGGAGTATATTTGTTATGGAAAGAAGATACTCCAGTTGGATTAGCCAAGTTTAGTGAGTTTAGCAGAAATTTTGGAGAAATTACTACTGTTTATATAAAAAATGAATATAGGGGCAGAGGGTTAGGGAAAATTCTTATGAGTAAAATGGTAGAAAGGTTGATAGAAATAAAAAAAATACCAATAACTCAAGTAAACGTAAAAAATTTAAGTGCAAAACATATATATGAGAGTATAGGCTTTAAGAAATATTGTAACTATGCCTTTGAGTTTTTAAATGATTAAAAAGCCGTGATGTTTAATCACGACTTTTTTGTTAGTTTGCTACTATATTTACAAGTCTACCTTTAATTACTATAACTTTTCTTATAGTTTTTCCTTCAAGGGCAGCTTTTATATTTTCATTGTTTAATGATGCTTCTTTTATTCCATCTTCATCAAGACTTGTTGGAACATCAATTTTAGCTTTGATTTTGCCATTGATTTGTATTGCTATTTCAACTTCATCTTTAATTAAAGCAGATGGCTCAAAAACAGGCCAGCTTTCATTAAATACGGAATAATCCATACCTAAAGCTTCCCATTGTTCTTCAGAGAAGTGAGGTGCAAATGGTGCAAGAAGTTTAATATAATCCACTAAGGCTTCTTTTAAGAAAACAGGATTTTTAATGTTTTCATTAAGATATTTAGATAGAGCATTAGTAAATTCCATAATTCTAGCTATTGCAGTATTAAATTGAAGTTTTTCAGCATCTTCAGATACACCTTTTATAGCAAAATGTCTCCAATAGTTAAGTTCTTTTTCTGCACTTTCCATTACTGTTTTATTATTATCTTTATTTCTAAGTTCAGCTATTGAATGTTCTATAATTCTTTCTATTCTTTCAACAAATCTGCCTATAGATTTTATTCCATCATCACTCCAAGCTCCACCTTCAGTATAACCAAAGCCGAACATTAGATACATTCTAAATACATCTGAACCATATTCTTTAATATATCCATCTGGTGATATAGTATTTCCTTTAGATTTACTCATTTTTAGTCCATCTGGTCCTAAGATTAGCCCTTGGTGAGTTAGAGATTTAAATGGTTCATCAAACTTTATATAACCAAGATCTCTTAATGCTTTAGTTATAAATCTTGCGTATAATAGATGCATACAAGCATGTTCAGGACCTCCAACATATTTATCTACTGGAAGCATTTTATTTGCTAATTCACTATTAAAACAAGCTTCACTATTTTTGTTATCTACATATCTTAAATAATAGAAAGAAGAACAAACAAAAGTATCTAAAGTATCTGCTTCCCTTTTAGCAGGGGCACCACAACATGGACAAGTTGTATTTATGAAACTTTCACATTTAGCTAATGGAGATTTTCCATCTGGTGTAAATTCCACATCATATGGAAGTTTTACAGGTAAATCACTTTCAGGTACTGGAACTGTTCCGCATTTTTCACAATATATTATTGGAATTGGTGCACCCCAGTATCTTTGTCTAGAAACTAGCCAATCTCTTAATCTATAGTTTATTTTCTTTTCACCTAAATTTAGTTTTTCAAGTTTATTAACTATAGCTTCTTTAGCTTCTTCACTAGAAAGACCATCAAATTCTCCACTGTTTATAAGTTTGCCACTCTCTGTATATGGAAGAGTTTCTCCACCTTCAATAACTCTTTCTATTGGAAGATTATATTTAGTTGCAAAGGCAAAATCTCTCTCATCATGAGCTGGAACAGCCATAACTGCACCAGTTCCATAAGTATTTAATACATAGTCTCCAATCCAAATAGGAATTTTTCTACCGTTAATTGGATTTATAGCATAAGAACCAGTGAATACTCCAGTTTTTTCTCTTGTTATAGATTGTCTTTCTATATCAGATTGTTTCTTAGCATCTTCTTTATACTTTTCTACAGAAGCTTTATATTCTTCAGTAGTCAATTGATCTACTAATTCATTTTCAGGAGCTAAAACCACATAAGTTACTCCAAATAGTGTATCAACCCTTGTAGTAAATACATTAAATGAGATATCTTTGCCATCAACTTTAAAAGTAGCTTCTGAACCTGTAGATTTACCTATCCAATGTTTTTGCATTGCCTTAGTTTTCTCTGGCCAATCAAGATTATCAATTTCATTAAGAAGTTCTTCAGCATAATCTGTAATTTTTAAGAACCATTGAGTTAAGTTTTTCTTAGTAACTTCACTGGAACATCTTTCACAAACACCATCAACTACTTGTTCATTAGCTAATACTGTATTACAATCAGGACACCAGTTTACTGGTGCATTTTTTCTATATGCAAGACCTTTTTCATATAATTTTAAGAATAACCATTGAGTCCATTTGTAATAATCAGGGCGGCAGGTTACTACTGAATTTTCCCAGTTAAACATTGCTCCCATAGCTCTTAATTGTTTTTCCATGGTTTCAATATTTTTTTCTGTTGAATCCATTGGGTGAATTCCAGTTTTAATTGCAAAATTTTCAGCAGGTAATCCAAATGCATCAAAGCCCATTGGTTGGAACACATTATATCCCTGCATTCTCTTCATTCTAGCCCATGAATCAACAGGTCCAAAATTAAACCAATGACCTGCATGAAGCTGACTTCCAGATGGATAAGAAAACATTTCTAACACATAAAGTTTTTTATCCAACTTATTTTTATCAAACTTATATAGTTCGGTCTCTTCCCATTTTTTTTGCCATTTCTTATCAATTTCTGTGCTATATCTAGCCATAGTATTTCCTCCTAATCTATATTAAAATATTATATAATTTACAATAGATAATTTTATTTTTCTCATCCTTGGGGTTTACAACAAAATTATAGATTTTAAATAAAATCAAAGTAATTACAAATTTTAATTTGAACTGCTTTTTATTTAAACCCTTTTTAATTGGCTAAGTTCCCCAGGGGTGATACAATTTCAACAATAATTGTAAATTTTAAAGATTATATAAATAAAAAAAGCTTCCATCTCGTAAAGAGACGAAAACTTATGATTCCGCGGTACCACTCTAATTAGGCTAATGCCTCACTTTAAAATATAACGGTTTAAATCCGTACTTGTTTTTCTCAAGTAAGCTCCTAGGCAAGTTCATATTCCTTAATTACTGCATTACACCAAACTGCAGCTCTCTGAAAAATTAAGATAAATATTACTACTCCTAATCAGTGCAATAACATATTAAGTTAAGTTAATAATTTTAAATTATAAATTAAAATCTTTTTATTGTCAATAGATTAATAATTTTTACATAACATCAATTATTTAACTTATGAATAAAATTACTATCTATATAGGTTATAAATATGGTTAAAGCATAATCATAAATTATAAACATAAACTGGTAAGCCAATATTAAGAATAAAAAGTTTTTTGGTAATAGTAGAGAAGGTACAAATAAAAATTTATAGATTAAATAAAATATTCCCATTGACATATTAAAATATACAATTTTTATCACAAACTCTAATGAGAGTCTTCTTAACCTCTCTATATAAAGTTTTACAAATCCATAAATTCCAAAAAATATTGTATAAGATAACCACATAGACTTTGATGGAATCAAAAAGTAAGATAAAATTGAAACACTTATATATACCACAACAGAGTTTTGTATATTAGTGGTTAATATTGATAAAGGTATTATAGCTGAAGTCAATCCTAAAATAAATATTGTGTTAAATGGCAAAAATGAAGTGGAATAAAGAAGAAAAAGGCTAAGTGCTACATATATTCCACCTCTTGCAGTAAATCTTGCTTTATTATTTGTATTGTTTTCTCCCATATTAAAAACCTCACAATAAGTTATTATTTAAAAGAATTTAAAGAATTGGTCATCAGTAATAAAAGAATATATTATAAAATTGTTAAAAACAGCTAATTAAATCTCCACCCATACATTCACAGCAAGTATCTGCACACCAAAGTTTGCAACAAAGATCACAGCATTCACCATCACTGCTTTTTCTTGTTCCATAATAACTTTGTCTATAAGAGTTTTGCCTTTGATTTAAACTATTTAAAGTCTGCCTATATTCAAAGTTATTTGGATCCATATTACAAGCTTGATGGATTAAATTATAAGCATTATCAAACCAGCCTTTTTTATAATTGACCATGCCCATTAAAAAATACCATTCTGCTGTTCTATTTGGCATAGAATTAAGTTTTGCTTCTGCAGCACCTATATTTCCTCTGTTTAAATCCATTCTTACACTTTGATAACTATTAAAATTGTTATTTTCTCCATTATAGCTTTGATAATTATTTGAACTTCCATTATTTTTAATAAGGGCATCATAGGCATCATTTATTTCTCTCATTTTTTCTTCAGCTAAATCTTTTAAAGGATTATTAATATATTGGTCTGGATGGTATTGTTTTGCTAATTCTCTATAAGCCTTTTTTATTTCATCTTGTGATGCACCTTGTCTTACGCCAAGTACCTCATATGGATTTTTCATGTTTCTTACACTCCTTAATCTTTATACTTTCAATTTTCTCCATTAAGCCAAGCTGAAGAATGTTAGTTAAAAGCTCCTTATTTTTCTTTAGTGGAAGATTTTTTAAGGAGGTAACGCAACTTTCAGCGCTTAATATTAAATTAAGTTCAATTCTTTCTCTAATGGTATCTATAAACTCTTCAAAAGGCAGTTTATTTTTATTAAAGGCTTTTTCAATAGCATTAAACTTATTATGTTCCATATCTTCTTTTAGGTCATCATAGGCATCAATTAAATATATGAATCTTCCCAAATTGTATCCAAGCCAGTAAAGATTAGTATTGTCATCTTCTTTATAATATTCAGAAATTATATACCCAGTTAAATCTGCAAATATATCAGAAATTTCATCTATATTTATAGAGTCATTAGAGTTTTCCATTTTATTTAATAAATCCAATTTTCTTTCCATATAATCCATTATTTCTATTTTTTCTTTTTCACTAGTTTTTATATACTTTTTTAAAAAACTAGATAACACCTTGCTAATTTTAGAATTATTATCATTATAATTATCTAATAATTTAAAATAAGTTAAGGATATATTGCAAAAGGCTGCATATTTTAAAGCATTATTATTGATTATTTTAATTTTTTTCTTCAATGGATGGGCAATACAAATAGATTTTTTATAGTGAATTTTATCTTCATTAAGCCCATCTAAAAGTATAGCAAGGAAAGTCATATCATAGTTTAAAGTAAACCTAGGTATGTTGCCAAAAGTTTCTTTTATAGCTAAACATAATCCACAATAATAGGCTTTAAATTTCTCATAGTCCTTCACTTTAAGTTCCATTTTACATGGAGTAACATATCCAAACATTATAGTCCTTTTAAAACTCCTTTATTTCTATCATTTAAAATCTCATGAATTGTTTTAGAAGTGGTGTCTTTCATAGTGTACCCTAATAATTTCACTACATCCATAATTTCATTTTCATCACTTGACTCAATTTCTATATAAGGAAAAGGACAAAAACTTTTATCATTAATGTCTATTTCAATTAGAGTATTTTTATACTTATAACTTTCTCTATATTTTTTAATAGATTCTACTAATTCAAGACCTAAAGCTTTAAAAATATTAGCTCCTTTAACAGGGTCAGATATTTCAATTTCCTGCTCCTCCATTACTTTATATTTTTCTTGGCTTATAAGCTTTTTAGTAGTCATATAATTTATTGTTTTATTATGTAAATTATCCTCTATTATTCTAATTCTAGCATATCCTTTAGCGTTTAATAATCTCCTATCAGGAAAATCATATATGTTATTAACTTGATTTTCTTCCTTAACTTTTGATGCATTAATATCTTTCATTTTCTTTCTTATGAAGTCTACATCAATATCTAATATTCTAGTTTCCATCTCCTTCAAAGTGTTCACTCCTTTTAGGTAATTATATCATAATTTATTTTCTAAAATTTATTTTAATTTATTTATAATTGATTTTTAATCTGATTTTATGATAACCATTATTTTGGACAAAAATTATTATTGTTATATAATTATATTGATTAAATACTAATTGTCAACGGAGATTAGTTTGATTAGCAATGGAATTGCTAATCATTCACCTCTGTGGAACAGCGTAAAGCCTTTAGGGGTTCCCACAGTGCAGTATAATTTATCAAAGAAATCAGTGGTATTGTGCTGAATTTATTAAGATAAGCAATATAGTTGAAATATTAATTAATGTTGCAGATCCATTTTCATATCATACAGTAGAGGTACATATATATGTGTATATATTTAAGGAGGTAATTATTTGGATTACATTAAAGAAATAAATATAATTGAAGCGGTTATTCATGTGTTAGATAATAATGCTGATGGACCTATATTAAATGAATTTGCCTTAGAATTAAATGAGGAGATATATACTTTTCTTTTAAAACATATTCAAAGATGTTTAAAGGATGAGGAGTTAAAATATGCTGTTTTTAATGAGGAGAGAAACATAGTTAAAGACCTGTCTCAAGAGTTTTTAAACGGAGAAAATAATATTGTAAATGTATCTAAAGAGTTAGCAAGACAGATGTTTGTACTTATGAGATCAAAAGGTAATATACCTTCCTGTGATTTAATAACTATTAGCTTTTCTACAGAATACGGAATGTTTTTAGGTATATTTAAAATGGACTATATAAAAAATTATATGCATACTATTGAGTATATAGATGATAAAGTAGGAATTGATATAATTCCTCAATTTACAGGACTGCCTTCTTCAAGTTCTCGAATTCAAAAATGTGCTTTTATAAAAGCTATTAGAGATGATAATAAATATGATCTTATGGTAATTGATAAACAAAGTAAAAATAAAAATAATGAAGATTATGGTTCAAATTATTTTATAGACAGCTATTTGGGATGTACTATTATTGACAACGAAAGAGATATGACTAAGACTTTTGTAAAAGCAGCAGAAAAGTGGACTCAAAATGCCTTAGTTGAAAACGCTTCTGAGCAGGAGAAAATTAGAACTCATATTAAGAAAAAATTAAGAGAAGAAGAAAAAATAGATGTGAATGAATTAACTGAGGAAATTTTTAATGATAATGAGGAAAGAAAAGAAAGTTTTAAAACTTTTATTGCAGATCAAGGGGTAGCAGAAAAGGTTTCTATTGATAAGGAATGGGTTGATAAAAAACTTAAAAGAATAAGATTAAAAATTGATAAAGATATAGATATTTATTTATCAGAAGAAGCTTACCATGATTTTGAAAGATTTGAGATAAAACGTAATGGTGATGGAAGTATAAATATGATAATAAAACATATAATGAATTATGTAGAGAAATGATGATTAATAAAGAATATAAACACAAGAGTCGCTAGAAATATTTCTAGCGACTCTAAACCGTTGAACTTGACTTAAATATAAATTTGGATAATATCTAAATATAAAATTGAAATATATATTATGTTAATATTTTATCAACAAAATATAAAATAATAAACCCTAAATTTAAATTAGATATAAAAAAAGTAGATTAACTGGAGTTATACGTATACCTCATAATAATCTTTAAATTTAAATATTTTATAAACATGATTATCACTCCTTTAAAATTAGTTTCTACTTAAGAATATCATAAATAGGAGAGAAATACATATATTTATATGAATCTATTTACAAAAAAATAATATTTATGAATTATTTAAAAGATATTTCAAGTTAATTAAAATTTTTAAGTTAAAATTAGTATGCATTTAATTTACAGTGTACAATTAAGGAAAAAATTATTTTTAGGAGGAAAGTTTTTTTATAAATTTTTTCACTAGTAATAAGCTTGATATCTATATGGAGAATATTGCCAACCGTCATAGATAATTAAGGTCTTAATAATAACAAATAACAGGCACCTGCTTTAAATATATCATTTATTTCACCGCCTTGTATTTTACCTATAGGATCTATTCCAAAGGAGGAATCATAAACAAAACCATTTTTATTTACATATCCTATAGGGAAATCACCTTTACTAAAATTATAAATTAATCCATTACTATCTACTTTGCCAATAGGATTATTTTCACTATGAATATAGACAAAGCCTTCATCATCAACTTTTCCAACAACATTACCAAAGAGTAAAGAATCATAAACAAGACCATCTTTTTCCATGAGTCCTATAGGTTTAGTACTGAGAATATTATCGTATATTTCACTCATATCAATACCTCTTAATCATAATAAAATATATTATAATATACTTCTATCTCTGTACTTATTATTACAGTAAAATATAAAATTAAAAGAATATTGACAAAGTATATGCTGTGAACTAAAATATAAATAAGAATTAAATGAAAATGATTATCAATAGATAATGAAATGATTAGATAAGGAGGGCGCAATGAATAATATATTATTTGCATTTATTTTAACGGCTCTAGCAGGATTATCCACAGGAATAGGAAGTGCTATAGCATTTTTCGCTAAGGAAACTAATAAAAAATTTCTATCCATTTCTTTAGGGTTTTCTGCAGGGGTTATGATTTATGTATCTTTCGTAGAAATATTGAGCAAATCAAAGGACTCCTTATCCTTAGTTTTAGGACAAGAAAAAGGAGTTTATATCGCTATATTATCATTTTTTAGCGGTATGGTATTGATTTGGCTTATAAATAAATTTATACCAGATATAGATCATGGAGAAGAAAAAGACATTAATCTTTATAAAATGGGTGTACTTTCTGCATTGGCTATTGCAATTCATAATTTTCCAGAAGGGTTAGCTACTTTTACTGCAGCTTTAAATGAACCTAAAGTAGGAATTCCTATAGCTGTAGCAATAGCTATACACAATATACCAGAAGGCATAGCAGTATCTATACCACTTTATTATGCTACAGGAAACAAAAAAAAGGCTTTTAAATTATCATTTTTATCTGGTCTTACTGAACCTTTAGGAGCAATAATTGGATTTATTCTCTTTAGAAACACTTTTAATGATTTAACTTATGGAATTATATTTGGAGTGGTAGCAGGAATTATGGTTTATATATCTTTGGATCAAATAATACCTGCTGCAGAAGAATATGGACAGCATAAATTTGTTATGAGAGGTACCTTTGCAGGAATGATAGTGATGGCTACTAGTTTAGTATTGCTTATGTAAAGATAAATAATTTTTTAAAATAAAAAACGTGGCTATTTCTAGCCACGGATTTTTTATTTATTCATTGAGTTTTGAGATCCTAAAACATTAAGTATTTTATCCTCAACTAATGTTTGAACATTTTTTCTAGCTTCGCCAAGATATTTTCTTGGGTCAAATTCACTTGGATTTTCACCCATGAATTTTCTTATAGTACCAGTCATAGCAAGTCTTATATCTGTATCCATATTGATTTTACAAACAGCCATTGATGAAGCTTTTCTTAACATTTCAGTAGGAACTCCTTTAGCTCCTTTTATATCTCCACCGTTGTCATTACACATAGCAACATAGTTTTGATCTACAGCAGAAGCTCCATGAAGAACTATTGGGAAATTGTTTATTCCAGCTTCTTCTAATTTTTTAGTTATTGTTTCTAATCTATCAAAGTCTAACTTTGCTTCACCTTTAAATTTATAAGCACCATGGCTTGTTCCTATAGCAATAGCTAAAGAATCAACACCAGTTCTTTTAACAAAGTCAACAGCTTGATCTGGATCAGTATAAGTAGCTTCATGAGCCGCTACTTTAACTTCATCTTCAACTCCAGCTAATTTTCCAAGTTCAGCTTCAACTACTACTCCTCTTTCATGAGCATAATCTACTACTTCTTTTGTAAGTCTAACATTTTCTTCATATTCATAATGAGAACCATCAAACATAACAGAAGTAAATCCAACATCTATACATTTTTTCACTAATTCTAAAGAATCACCATGATCTAAATGTAGAGCTATATCTATTCCAGAATCTTCTACAGCAGCATCAACCATTGATTTTAAGTAAGAAGGTCTCATATATTTCATAGCTCCTGATGAAACTTGAAGGATAACAGCAGAATTTTGTGCTTTACATCCATCTACTATTCCTTGTATAATCTCCATGTTATTGATATTGAAAGCACCAATAGCATAATTCCCTTTAAAAGCTTTATCAAACATTTCTTTAGTAGTAACAAGTGCCATAATAATTCACCTTTCCTTTCGACGTAATCCTTTTAAAAATACAACTATCTTTATTATAATGTATGATATTAGTATTTTCCATATAAATTAGGATTATTTAAGAAAATGTAGACTGTAAACTTCATATTTGTACATATATGAAATATATTACGAAGAGTTAATTTTTGTCCTTCTTTAAGACCTTCAATTAAAGATTTTATAAGGTGAATTGTAGAAAGAGAATGTGATTTATCTTTTTCTTTGGTGAATTGAGTTAATTTTAAAGTTTCATTGTATATGATATCTAGTTCTTCGTGATTTAGAAATAATGTAACTAAGGACATGTCTTTTTCATAACTTTTTAGTAAATCCAGAGAATTTATATAAGCATCATCCCATTGTTCAAAGGCAATAGATGATTCAGTTTCATAGCTGAGTTCTAAAAGCTTATCACAAGTATCATTTGTATATTTAGTAGAATAATACAATCCTACCAGCATAGCTAAAAAAAGTGTAAAAGGTAATATAACTTTTTTCATTTTTCTACCTCTTTATAATTTTATTTTTTATTATTATTTTTCAATTGATAAAAAAATTTATCATCCTCATAAACTATTCCTATAAACACATCTTTGTAAGATTTGATGTTATTTTTTATAAGTTGTTTATTTACCCATTTCATATTTTTACCTACTTTTTCTAAGTTTTGCTTATTTATAGTGCCATCGTTTATAATTATCATAGGCATGGATTTTTCTTGTACTTTTATATTTAGAAATTTTGGAGTTATAGGAGTATTTTCTTCTTTAGGCATTATGGATATATTTCCATTGGTTTCTAAGATAGCATAGTGGATATCGGATAAATTGAAATATCCATTTAATCGTAACTCTTCTAATAAATCGTCTAGATTAAATCGTTGATTTCTAAGTTCATTTAAGTCAACTTCGCCGTCCTTAATTAATATGCTTGGTTCGCCATTTAATAAAGTACGTGCTTTTTCACTTTTAAGTTGAAGTATTGAAGTAATTATCTGTAAAATAACTAAAGTAGTTATAGGAATCATAGAGCTTATAAGGGGCATTCTATTATCTTCCATTGGAAGAGCAGCCAATTCTGAAATCATTAAGGCAGTAACTAAATCAAAAGGTTCCAATTGGCCTAGTTGACGTTTACCCATGAGCCGCATTATTATCAATAAAAAAAAGTACAATATTACTGTTCTTATTACTAATATGAACATAAATTTCACCTCCTAATAGTTTTAGTCTTCCAAATTTTCAATAAAATATTATTAAAATAGAGGATACAATTTATAGGAGCTTATATATAATGATATTAATCAAATTTTGAGGTGTTAAGATGAAAAAAGTTAAATTACAAATTGAGAAAGATTATATTATAGAAGTTAATAGTGGAATTAATTGCTATGAGGTTATAAAAAATTATAATTTAGATAAGGATATCCCAATAGTGCTTGCAAGAGTTAATGGGAAATTATGTGAATTATCTTCTACTATAGAAGAGGACTCTACACTTGAAGTAGTAGATATTAAAGACAAATTTGGAATGATGACTTATATTAGAACTCTTCAATTTGTTCTTATTAAATCAACGCTGGAAATATTTAAAGAGGCTAAAATTACTATTGGACATTCATTAAGTAAGGGATTATTTGGAGAAATTTATAAAGAATCAAAGTTAGATGTAGATGATATATATTTGATAAAAGAAAAAATGAAAGAAATAATAGAGAAAGATATTATAATAAACAAAAAATGTTTTTCAAGAGAAGAGGCAATTAAAATATTTGAAGATTATGAAATGTGGGACAAAGTAAGGCTTTTAAGTTCAATAGATCAGGATAAAGTAAATTTATATGAATTAGACGGTCAATATGATTATTTTTATGGTCCTATGGCATACTCTACAGGATTTTTAAAAACTTTCGATTTAATTTATTATGACCCAGGATATATTTTAAGATTTCCAACAGTAGAAGAGCCCTTTAAAATTCCTAAACTTGAAGATCATAAAAAACTTGCAAAAGTATTTTATGAAGCTGAAAAATGGGGGAGAACTATCAATATTGAGGATGTAGGAGCATTAAATAAAATTATTGATGATGGGAAAATTATGCACTTAATTAGAGTATCAGAAGCTCAGCAGGAAAAGAAAATTGCCTATATTGCAGATAAAATAAGTGAAAATAAAAATGTAAATCTTGTATTAATTGCAGGACCATCTTCTTCTGGTAAGACAACATTTTCTAAAAGATTAGGTATTCAAATGTCTGTTAATGGATTAATACCTATGCCTATTTCACTAGATGATTATTTTGTCAATAGAGAAGATACACCAAAGGATGAATTTGGTGAGTATGATTTTGAATCTATACATGCACTAGATTTGGAATTATTTAATGAGCATTTACAAATACTTTTATCTGGCGGAGAAGTAGAAGTTCCTATTTATAATTTTAAAACAGGTAAAAGAGAATGGCATGGTCATAAAATGAAACTTCCTGAAAAAGGAGTTTTAATAGTAGAAGGAATACATGGACTTAATGAAATGCTCACTTCTTCAATAATAAAAGATAGGAAATTTAAAATTTATATTAGTCCATTGACACAGCTTAATTTGGATGACCATAATAGAATAGCAACTACTGATGTAAGAATGATAAGACGTATAGTAAGAGATTTTCTTTCTAGAGGTTATGGGGTGGAAGATACCTTGAAAATGTGGCCTTCAATTAGACGAGGGGAAGAAAAGAATATTTTTGTATTTCAAGAAGATGCAGATGTTATGTTCAATTCAGCTTTGATTTATGAACTTGCTATACTTAAAAAATATGCCTTAGAAGAGCTGAAAAAGGTGGATTCAAGTAGTATAGTTTATGACGAAGCTAGAAGGCTTATAAGTTTCTTAAACTTTTTTAGGGAAGTTGATAAGGATTTAGTGCCTGCCAATTCACTTATAAGAGAATTTATAGGAGGTAGTTGTTTTTATCAATATTAGTATTATAATTATATTCTGGGATTATTTTTGTCCGTAATTAGACTTTAATCAATTGAGAATAAAAACTAGATGATTGACAATTATGGTTGAAATTAGTCCTATCAAACTAATTTCTTTAATTGATTTTTTACCACCCCAGGGGTTTAAATAAAATTAGTTTTAAATTAAAATTTTATGATTACTCTAATATCATCTTAAATCCATAATTTTGGTATAAACCCTAGGGGTGGAAAATTCATAATTGTCAATTCTCAATTATATAAATATAAGCTAAACAATTTGTTAATACAAATTCTTAAGCATACAAATTAAATTTAGAGATGGTATATCTATATAATACCAGTAGAAGTTTTCTGAAATTAACAATATAATTTTAGTATCATAATGAGGTAGATTTGAACTTTTAAAGGTGGATAAGTTTGCCATGTCAGTAATATTTACCAAGAAACTATTACTTTAATAAAATGAGTAATAGTAGTTCACAGGTACTGCATTCATATGTATATTATTTTTAAACTTTATATTCTATAATATATTTAAATTTACTTTAAATTAATTAACATTACAACAAAATTTTAAAGTAGGTAAATTTTTGAAATTTATTACTACAGAAATATGTAGGAGGAAAAATATGAAGAATTACAGTGCTTTTGATATTTTAGGTCCTATTATGATAGGACCGTCAAGTTCACATACTGCTGGAGCAGCTAGATTAGCTAAAGTTGCTGCTAAGATAGCAGGAGAAAAAATTGTTAAAGTAAGATTTTTATTACATGGCTCTTTTGCTAAAACATATAGAGGACATGGTACAGATAGAGCGCTAGTGGCAGGAATTTTAGGAATGGATCCTATGGATGAAAGATTAAGAGATGCAATGGATATAGCAAAAGAAAAAGGATTAGAATTTTCTTTTGAAGAGGCAGATTTAGGTGATGATGTACATCCAAACACAGTAAAATTTATTTTAACTACAAATGAAGATTTAGAAATTACTGTTGTGGGCTCTTCAATTGGTGGAGGAAATATAGAAATTTTTGAAGTTGATGGGCAAAGATTAAAGTTTACAGGAGAATATCCGACACTTATCATAACTCATTTAGATACACCAGGAGTAATTTATAAGGTAACCACTGTGCTTTATAAAGAAGAAATAAATATAGCATCTATGAATGTATATAGAAAAGGTAAGGGATCAGAAGCTTCAATGGTAGTTGAAGTAGATAGTATTGTAAATGATGATATAATACATAAATTAGAAAAAGTAGATAACATAAAAACTGTAGATCAAATAGTACCGCCTAGGGAAGGAGAATAGACAATGTTTGCTACCAATGCAGTTGAGCTAATAGAGATTTGTGAAAAAGAAAAAATAAGTATAGCTGAATATACAATAAGAGAAGAAATAGAAACTACTGGATTAACTCGTGAAGAAGTAATTGAAAAAATGAGGAGAAATTTAGAGGTTATAAAAAAATCTTCTAGAGAAGCCATGGAAAAGGAAGTTATTTCTGTAAGTGGATTAATAGGTGGAGATGCCATTAAAATAAGAAAATATTTAGAAAAAAATAAGGGTAATACATTATGCGGAGAAACAATAGTAACTGCTATGGCAAGGGCACTTTCTACTTCAGAAGTAAATGCAGCTATGGGAAAGGTGGTTGCTGCACCTACAGCTGGAAGCTGTGGTATAATTCCAGGGGTTATAACTACAGCAGGAGAAAAACTTAATAAAACAGAAGAGGACTTAATAATGGCATTATATACTGCTGCAGGAGTGGGTATTATTATAGCTAAGAATGCTACATTATCAGGAGCAGAAGGTGGATGTCAAGCTGAATGTGGAAGTGCCGCTGCAATGGGAGCAGCAGCAGTAGTAGAAATGATGGGAGGAACTCCTAGCATGGCTTTTGATGCAGCAGCAATAGTAATTAAAAATGTAGAAGGATTAGTATGTGATCCAATTGCTGGATTAGTTGAAATTCCTTGTGCTAAAAGAAATGTAGCTGGTGCAGTAAGTGCATTGACTACTGCAGAATTAGTTATGGCAGGGATTAAAAGCAAAATACCTTTTGATGATTGTATAGCTGCCATGTATAAAGTAGGACGTGAATTACCAAGTTCCTTAAGAGAAACAGCCATGGGAGGACTTGCAGTAACTCCTTGTGGTTTAAAATTAAGAAAACAAGTATTAAAAGAAAATAACTAATTTATTACATAAGCCTGTTGGAAACAACAGGCTATTTTAATTTACAAATTAAAATTATCACTAGAGAATAAGATTGAAGCCTGTAAGGGTTCCACGGTTTTGCAGTAAAGTTTGGAGCTAATATCAGTGACATTATACCAGTGTTATGGAGAAACTATAGGAATTAAGAATGAAGAATTAAGGATGAAATTATTTTTAGAGAAAATAATTTTTTAAATGATTTTTGACTAAGGGTAAATTACCAGTTATGTGGAGAACACTGCTTACTGCTACAGAATAAATTCCAAATTTCTTGGTGATAATTGGGAAATGTAAGCGATTGTAAATTATTAATTGCTTAATTTTACAAGTCACCTTTTGTCAGCATTTGAATAATGTAGAAATAGGAAAAAGTCTAAGGAGGATAAAATGGAAGCAAAACAGGGGAAAACAACAAATTTAATAATATTTTCTAAATTTCTGTTACCAATAATATTTTCTTTAATATTATTATTTATAAATACCTCCTCTAGTATTTTAAATACTATACTTTATTCTATGGCAATGGTACCTTTGGCAATAATGTTAGGAAATCAAACTTCAAATATAACAGAGTATATAGGAGAGAGAAAAGGCGGATTATTGGCAGCTACAATTGGAAATATTCCTGAGCTTATGATGGGACTATGGTCAGTTAAATATGGAATGATAGGAATGGCTAAGGCTGGGCTCATGGGAGCAGTAATAACTAATATGCTTTTGGGACTTGGACTTGCTGTTTTTTTAGGTGGAATACACTTTAAAGAACAAAAGTTTAATAAGATAATAGCTAGAACAAATTTCCATCTTCTGTTTTTAGCTATATCATCAGTTATAATAATATCATCTTTAAATAAATATGCAGTAATAAACAGTTCAAAGATGGTATCTGTTAGTGTAATTGTATCTTGTTTATTAGTTGGAATATATGTACTAGGGCTTATTTTTTCCTTATATACACATAAAAATTTATTCATAGTTACTAAAGATAGAAAAGAAAATAATTATAAAAAGTTTGAAAAAGAAGCTTTATTAATATTGCTTACTATGGCTATGGTATCTACTTTATTATATTTTGTCAGTGAAAAATTAATTTTTAATGTGAATAATATAGTTGAAAATTATAATATTTCTCAGGAGTTTATAGGTATTATATTAATTCCACTTTTGGGAAGCTTTGGAGAAAATGCTGCTAGTATAGTATGTGCTATAGATAATAAGATAGATTGTAGTCTTGAAACAGCTATAGGTTCAAGCATACAAATATCACTATTTGTAATTCCTCTTTTAATAATTTGTTCTGCAGTTATGGGATTAAATATGACTTTGGTATTTTCAACCTTTCAAATTATAATGCTTATAATTTCTGTAGCTATGTCATACTTTGTGTTTCAAGATGGTAAAACTTACTGGCTTGAAGGCGGGGTATTAACTGTAACTTATATAATAATAACAATAGCCTATTATTATATAGGGTAAAGTTAAGTGCATAAAAGTCTTATAAAATTAATATATTAAATTATAATCAATAAATTGTGGTGATAAAGTGGGGCATAGAAGAGTAATTGAAACTTATTATAAAGATGTAAATAACTTAGTGTTTTTATTAGAGAAACTAGTAGGATCATATAGATTATTGGTAGGAGGAGCTGATGAACTTAATAAAATAGCACTTGCCAAAAAAAGTGATGTAAAACATGCACTAAAAAGAGCAGATGATTTAGGTAAAATAATAGACGATGTTATAGAAGCTTTGGACTGTGCAACACTTGACTGTACTTGCTATACAAAGATAAAAGCTAATGTGGTTAAAAACACTCTTAACACCCAATATATACAAGCAGAAATTGAAGAAGATTTAAAGTTTAATGGATAGCTGGAAGGTGTAGATTATTTATTATGGAGGAATAAAAAATAGTATTTATAACAGTTATTATTTTTTATTAATATATATGATAAATGAAAAAAAGTGGTAACATTGGTCACCACTTTTCTTATTATCTTTTTTTAATTTGTAGTTTGCTAACCATAAGATATGAAAAAACCAACATAATTATAACTGTTACAGTAACTTTAGGTTGCATGTTTTCTGTGAAAATAGCATATATAGCCATAATACTTCCTGCAATGGTTATAGGAATTCCTGTAAATGTATTATTAAACTCTGAAGTATTATAACGAGCTAATCTAAAAGCTCCAGCTACAGGGAATATTATAAGTGTGCTATATCCAATAAACCCTAAATTCGATAATCTATAAAGGGTAAATATCAACATTGAAGGCGCAACGCCAAAAGATACTAAATCTGCTAGTGAATCAAGTTCTTTACCAAGTGGACTTGAAACACCTAGAAGTCTTGCAACAGTACCATCATATCGATCTAATACACCTGCAAGAAGTATTAGTGCAGCTGCTACTTTAAAATTTTGCTGCATTGTAAATTGAATTGATAGAACTCCACAAATTAAATTACCAAATGTAAGTGAATTTGGTATAGATGATTTTTGCATAATATCACCTCTCGTCATTAACAAATTTCTATTAATATTGCTGTGAATTAGGTATAAATAAACTATAAAGACAATGACTATTATACTATAATTTGATTACTAATATAAGAGTGTTAAGAGTTTTATTAATGAAATTATAATAATTCCATAAGTTTTCCCTAATAAAACACTAAAATGTAAATATTCAGATTAATAAGTGGGTAAAATATCATAGAGGTGATATTATGAAAATTAATGATGTTATGACTAAGGAAATTATAAAAATAGATGGAAAAGAATCGGTAGATATGGCAGCAAAGATGATGAAGCAGTATAATATTGGTTCAATTCCTGTATATGATAAGGATAAGATAATAGGAATAATTACAGACAGGGACATTGTGGTTAGAGTGATGGCTGATGAAAAAAATATAAAAGAGACTACTGTGAGAGAGGTAATGACATCTAATCCTGTATGTTTAGCTAGTGATAAAGATGTAACAGAAGCAGCTAGAGTTATGAGTGAAAGACAAATTAGAAGAATAATAGTTAAAGATGAAGAAGAGGTTAAAGGCATAGTATCTTTAGGAGATTTAGCTGTTGAAAAAATTTCAAAAGAAGAAATTGGAGAAACCTTAAAAGAGATATCTACTCCATGTGGTCCTTGTCTTTAAATTGTATTGAATAGCTAATTTGATAATTTTGCATAATCATTACACATATAGATGTACCATTGATAGTTTATGTTAACAAGTTGCTTAACTTATATTTATACAATTGAGAGTTGACAATGGACAATTATGGATTTTCCAGCCCTGGGGTTTACATTAAAATTATATATTTAAAATAATATTAGAGTAGTCACAAAATTTTAATTTAAAATTAATTTTATTTAAACCCAGGGGGTTGCAGTATGATAGGATACTACATCTCTACCATTAAATAATATTTTAATTATATTGCTTATCCTCATAAATTTAATACAATGCCACTAAACTATAAATCCAGTGAAATATCTTGTCTAAAAATACTATAAAGGTTACAATTATTAAATAATGTGTTATTTTTTAGTTAGGAGGAAAGTTATGAAAAAGGTTAAATTTATATATAATCCTTATTCGGGTGAAAACACAATTATAGATGATTTAGACAAAGTCATAAAAATACACCAAGAATATGGCTTTTTTGTAGAACCTTATAGAATAGAGATAAATAAAAGTATAGAGGATGGATTTATAGGGATAAATGAAAATTTTAAATATATATTAATTGCTGGCGGAGATGGTACTATTGATACAGTGGTAAATCATATGAAGAAAAATAACATAGATTTGCCAATAGCAGTATTGCCTGTAGGAACTGCAAATGATTTTGCAAAAAATATTGTGGGAATGCCGCAGGATACAGAAAAGGCATTACGACAAATATTAGAAAGCAAAGTTAAATATTTAGATTTAGGAAAGATAAATGATAAATATTTTGTAAATGTAGCAAGTACAGGGATATTTACTGATGTATCACAAAAGACCGATACTAGTATGAAAAATTCTATGGGGAAATTGGCATATTACATCAAAGGATTAGAACAAATCCCTAATATAAGAAAACTTAAAGTAAAAATAACTTCACCTAAGGTTAACTATGATGGACTTATGTATGCACTATTAATTTTTAACGGTAAGACTGCAGGTAATTTAAAATTAGCACAAAAATCTGAGGCTGATGATGGACTTTTAGATGTAATCGTTATAAAAAGTGATGTAATAAAAAATGCTTTAAACAATTTATTCATAATAGCTACTAAAAGAGATATTTACGATATGGATGGAGTTTTATGCTTTAAAACAGATGAATTAATTGTTGAATGTGATGAAGATATAGTTACAGATATTGATGGAGAAAAAGGACCAGATTTTCCACTGCATATAAAATGTGAAAGAAGAGCAATTAAGGTATTAGGATATCTTAAAGAATGCAATTATTTATCATAATTAATAAAATTAATAAATATATATTACTAAGAATAAAGAAAATGGAGACGATGACTTGGTAGGATATATTTATTTAGCATGCATATTAGTAATGATAATGTTGATATATGAAGGGGTCACTACTGCTACAAGCTATGCACCTAAAAGAATAAAAAATATGACAGTGATAACTTTAATTTTAGTATTGTCAAAATATATTTCACTTTTACTTTTATATTTAAATCAAAAAGTTCCTTATATATATTTATTAAAGCCAATAATATTTTTAGAAATAGTTTATTTACCAGTAATAGGATTTATATGTATTTATATTTTTTCTAGGAATAATAAGATTAAACTTAACTATTTTTATATTATAAGTACAATATTTTTATTAATTTATTTTTTTATAACAATAAAAGCTCCAATAAAAACAGTTTTATCCCAATTATATGGATATACTATAATACTTGAAAAAGATTATAATATGTACTTAATAT
>NZ_JACSQB010000101.1 GCF_014836835.1 Clostridium faecium
ATTTTACATCTATATAACATTAAATTCACAATTCCACTAATTTTTGACATATTTTTCATAAACATATCATTTAAACACTGATTTTTCAAGATTTATATATAAAACATTATAAATTTATAGTAAAATAATTCATAATATATATTGGCATATTTATTGCTTTAATATATTTCAAATAAATACTTAAAGAGGTACATATGTTTATTTCAAATATATTGAATTTAAAAAGAGGATCAGTATTATCAATAGTTGGAGCTGGCGGTAAAACTTCTCTAATGTTTACTTTAGCAGAAGAGCTGAGAGCCTCTAATAAAGTTTTAGTAACAACAACCACCAAAATATATGCTCCTGAAAAATCAACATATGATTTTATATGCATTGGCGAAGAAAATTGCTCCATATATGATGACCACAATGAAAATGGCATATATGTGTATGGTAGTTTCATAAATGAAAAGGATAAACTAATTGGATTCAATAAAGAATTTTTGGACACAAAATTTGAATATTTTCACTACTCTATAATAGAAGCAGATGGTTCTAAAAGAAAGCCTATTAAAGGATGGCAGGAAAATGAACCAGTTATATGCAAAAATACCACTAAAACTATAGGCATATTAGACATAACCTCCATAGGTAAAATAATAAATGAAGTTAATGTTCATAGAATAGATCATTTTACAAATATAAGTAGTGGAAAATTAGGTGAAAAAATATCTATACCAATGATATGTTCATTAATAACCCATCCCCTAGGACTTTTTAAAGATTCTAAAGGTGAAAAAATATTATTTATAAATAAAGTGGAAAATCAACATACTTCTATATTAGCAAATGAGCTAATAAAACATTTAAGTTCAAAGCCTAATTTATTTATAGATAAAATAGTTATTGGAAGTTTGAAAGAAAAAAAATACAGATTAATATGTTTTTAATTGGAGGTTCTTTATGGTTAATGCTGTAATAATGGCATCTGGTTATTCTACTAGAATGGGAAAAAATAAATTGCTATTACCTTTTAGAGATAGACCTATAATTGAACATGTTATAGATGCAGTAAAAAAATGTACTTTTAATGAAATAATTTTAGTTGGTAAGGACAGTAAAATATTAGATATAGGAAAAAGTAAAAATATTTTAACTGTTTTGAATACAGAATCTTACAAAGGACAAAGTCAATCTATAAAGTTAGGTATTTTAAATACAAGCCCAGCAGATGGATATATGTTCTTTACAGCTGACCAACCATTAATAGATTCCTATACTATAAATTTACTATTAGATACTTTTGCAAAAAATAAAAATTCTATTATAGTACCTAGATACAAAAATAAATCTGGTTCTCCCACTATATTTTCAGTAAAATTCAAAGAGCAACTATTAGACTTACAGGGAGACATAGGTGGCAGGTCTATCATTCATAATAATTCTAATAAAGTTTTATTTGTAGATTTAAAAAGTAATTATCCTCTATTAGATGTTGATACAATAAAAGATTATGAGAATATAATAAATACAAATTTATAATAAGGATGTGATAAATGTGTATAAGGATATTGTGATTGTCAGAGGAGGAGGAGACTTAGCTTCTGGCACCATACACAAGCTTCATAGAAGTGGCTTTAAAGTATTGGTATTAGAAACTGATTATCCTACTTCTATAAGAAGAAATGTATGTTATAGCGAGGCTGTATACACTGGCAAAATTACTATTGAAAATATTACTGCTATAAAAGTAAATAATTTTAATGATATATTAAAATGCTGGCAAAATAATAAAATTCCCCTTGCTGTAGATCCTCAAGGAAAATTTATAGAAATGTTAAAGCCTAGAATTTTAGTAGATGCTATATTGGCTAAAAAAAATTTAGGCACAAAAATAGATATGGCAGAAATAACTATAGCTCTTGGACCTGGTTTTAAAGCAGGCAAAGATGTTCATGCTGTTATAGAAACCATGAGAGGACATAATTTAGGAAGAATTATATTTAAAGGTGAAGCTATAAAAAACACAGGAATTCCTGGGGAAATTGGAGGATATTCTAAAGAAAGAGTTATATACAGCCCAGCTAGTGGAACCATTCAAAATGTAAGAGAAATTGGTGACTTTGTATCAGCTGGTGAAGTTTTAGCATATGTAGACAATACAGAGGTAAAAACAGAGATAAGCGGTCTTTTAAGAGGAATTATAAGAGATGGAAGCGAAATTAAAGAAGGATTAAAAATAGCAGACGTAGATCCTAGATGTAATGAAATTAGAAATTGTTATACTATTTCTGATAAAGCAAGGAATATTGCTGGTGGTGTATTAGAAGCTATTTTATATTTTATGAACAAAAACGCAGAAACTACTGTTAAACTATGGCATAAAACATCTTAAGAAAAGTTTGTTAAACCTTTAACAACGATTGAAATGTTTCTATAGAAAATTTTAGCGATGGGTTGATTCTGTGATACCTATGATAAACTTCCTGCTATAACTTTTTAGCTAATGGATAGTTTATCTTCTATAACATTAAAAGATTTTCAGATTATGATAATCCCCATAATTTTAGGTTTAGTTTCTCTTCGATAATCTTTTAAAAACAGGTATATAAATATATATAATCTTTATAAAACAATATCTAACATTCATAAAGCTAATTAGAATATATAACTTATAAATTAAATTATAATAAGTTATTAAAAAATTATAACGCAAGAAAAATTGACAAAATAACTATAGGGTGTTTATAGAACCTTATAGTTATTTTACTGATTTATCTTTAATAAACATAGTTACTATTGGGATACAATGTAAAAATTTAAAGTATACTCTGAAAAATAAGTTTTCTATAAAAACAGCTTAGATCCTTAGAAATTAAGGATTAATAATGAATAATTCAGGAAAAAATTTACTAAAGATTAATTTCTTAAAATAAAATTTATTTTAAGAAGACTCCAAAGACTTTGGCTGTGAAGTTTTAACCATAATTATTCATCCTTAATTCATTGTAAAAATTCCCCTAGTTGCATTAAACAAATATATTAAAAGTTAATATATTAATTTTTCTTAATAATTTTTCAGCATAAAATGCTATTTTTTTGTTATAAGATTTAAAGATTTAAATTTATACAATACTTATATTATTTTTTTCAGTAATATCTTCTCCTATCCTTAAAATTAAGTCATAAATCATTCTAAAATATTCTACATAGAAATTATAGTGCTTTGAAATGATCTATTGAAGATATTATCAAAAAACTTTCTTCAATAAATACGTACTTATAACTATTTGGTCCTAATTTATTTGATTTCAGCCATATATAACTATCTGATTAGGAAAAATAGATATAAATACTTTTGAAGCCTAAATTCCATTTTTATTATAATTCTGATATACAGTTTCAGCATTAAATCTTTCTATATTTATATATAAATGTACATATTATTAAATTTCAATTATTTCATTAAATATATCTTTAAAATCCTTGAACCCCATATTTTCTAGATTTTTTTTCTAACAATTTATAAGAAATATTTCCTAGAACTAAATACATGCAAGTCATAAAGAATAATATAACTAATTCATATTTAAAGTTTATAATTGTATCAGTATTTAAAATACAACTTCTTATAATATCTATCCCCCACGTAAATGGAAAAATAAAAGATATTCCTTGCAAAAATACTGGTAATATTGTTACTGGAAAATAAAGTCCACATAAAAAAGGTGCTGCATTACCTATTAAAGCTGCTATTTGATCTCCCTCTTTAATTATTAAAGTAATACCAAATATTAAAAATGTTAATCCAAATGAAGCTAACATTGACATCAAAAATACACCTAAAACTATAAGTATGCTACTTAAAGAAAAATTCGTAATCCCAATTATCACTATTGCTATAATAATAATTGGCAAGGTTTCTATAGATATCCTTATAATTCCTAATAAAGACCAGCCAAGTATATTTTCAACTCCAGTTATTGGACTTATAAAAATATCTTCAAATTGTCCAATTTTCATATATGTTCTTAACATAAAAACTGTTGACCAAAGAATTTCTACATATCCCCAATAAACTATTCCTAAAATAAGATATTTTATATAAACTTCTATACTATTTATATATGAATTATTTTTACTTAACATTACATTAGCATCAGCATACCATATTATTAAAATAGCTGGAAGTATGGAGAATATAGGCATAGCAAGAGACCCCCACCAATCAATCTTATAGCGCTTAGCTGTATATACATTAGCCTTAAATAACCCTAAAATTTTTACCACAACTCCCACTCTCCTTTATACCTCAAATGTCTTTCAATCTTCTTTATCATAAGTGCACCAACTACAAAATATATAACGCTTAACAACGTTAATATCATAAACATTATTAAAATTTCTTCTTTGCTTATACCATCTAATATGCCTCTTCCAAGTTTAATTGCAAATGTTAAAGGAATCATATTTGAAATAACTTTTATATATTTTGAGTAACTTTTAACATCTACTGTCATTCCGGAAACTAATCCTAAACCTTGTTGAATCATAAAGTTAACTGATGATAATTTTTTAAAATAAAGAACCATTGCTGAAAAAAATATAGAAAATGCAAACATATATATGCCACTTAAGCAATAAATTCCAAGCATTTGAATTGCTGTCCCTTCTTTTATTCCAATAATCTTAAACACTATCATTGTTATACTTGTTATATATGTACATTGTACAAAAATCCATAAACCTTTCCCTATCAAGAACTTTAAAATGGACATAGGACTCAAAGCTATGCTTACCAATGTACCAATTTCTCTTTCTTCACTAAAAGCATTTCCTAATGAAAAAAAATACTGATTAAGCCAATACCAAATCAGTGTACCTACCAAAACCATACCCTCCATATTTTTATCAACTCCTTTGGCAGTAAATACATATGGCGCTATCATAAAAAATGGAGTTAAACTCATATTTATCCAAAACACTTTGTACTGCAGCTGTATTTTAAATTCTTTCATAAAAATAGCTATTATCCCTCTCATGATAAAAGTCTCCTTGTTATATCATAAATATTGTCGCTTTCAACCCTTATATTAACTCCACCTTGGTTAATAAGTTCTGTTATAGTATCATTAAAGTTTTTTCCATTAACAACCTTTTCTATATCTTTATTATTTAATGTACATCTTAATCTTATAATTTTTTCTATATTAAGTTTTGAAATACTATCTTGTAGTATTATAGAGCCTTGTTTCATTAATATTAATTTACAACTTTCAGGAAACGTATGTAATATATGACTTATAACAACTATCGTTTTTCCATTCTCATTTAGCTCAGTCAATATATTTATAAATTCTACACAGGACTCAGGATCTAATCCATTCAAAAGTTCATCTGCAAACAGAATATCTGGATTATGTATCAAAGCTTTACATAGCATAAGTTTTCTTTTCATACCTGTTGAATATGTTTCTACCAAATTATCCTGAACATCAATCAAATTTACTTTTTCCAATAAATATGTTATTCTTTCTTTAAGATTTTTTGTTTTAACTCCATATATATTGCCAAAAACCTCTAAATTTTCTCTTGCTGTAAGTTTCCAATATAAACATCTTTCATTATTAAGCACAACACCTATTTGATGTGAAAGTTTTTTCCAATTTTTTATCACATCTACTCCATTTACAACAACGCTTCCTTCATCCGGTATTAAAAGACCTATCATTATTTTCATAAGAGTACTTTTTCCTGAACCATTTTCTCCACCCAAAACAACAAATTCACCTTTATTAATGGATATGTTTACGTTATTTAAAGCATAATTATCATTTTTTTTATTAAATCTTTTTGTTATATTACTGCAAACTATATAGTTATCCATATTTTAACTCCCCCCAGTATTAATATATACTAATATTAAATAAAACCATAAATACCAAAATCCATAATGGTTTTTGGCATTTATAGTTCTTTATATTAGCTTTTCATAAATGTAATAGATTATCAATTATTATACTTATAATTCTGACTCTTTAATTAAGTAGCACATCTTTGACTACTACAACTACATCCTGGAACATTTGCATAACCTTTTATAATTTTTTTTATTGTATTCATTCTACTTACCCCCCTTCCATATTAGGTAGTGCAAAAGTTTTCTTGGGAAACTATGCAACAACCATTGATTTTTCTGGATTGTTTATACATAAACTTGCACTCACTCAACTAATAAATTAAAATTTACTTTACAAGATAAAATTTCTAAGTAGCAAAGGAAGCAAGTTTAAAACATGGTTAATATTAAGTGTCATTATATCTATTTTTTCTTTAATGTTGCTAAAAAATAATCTTATTCTGCCTTAACTTTTTTATGCTATTTTATATTATTATTTATAAGTTGTTATGATTCAACGCATCTAGTCAGCACATCTAGGACTAGCCAATGAGCAGCCTGTAGCAACTGCATTGCCTTTTAAAATCTTTTTTATTGCATTCACTATAATCACATCCCTTCATCATTTTAACCATAATTAAGTCTTAATATCTGTTTCCCCAATTTAGTATTTGTTGCTAAAATCTATAGGTATTCTCTACATAAATAAAAACTTAAAACTTTTTATGTTAAACATTTAATACTTGTCCTTTTTATTTATATTATAGCTTTTTTCACAAAAACATTATCATCAACTTCTTCAACCATAGAAATAGCTTCAACTAAATGAGGTACTAAATGCCTAATATAGTTTTTACTACACTCTTTAAACGTACCTTTTACATATGCATTAAATTTACATCCTCCATTACAGAACATACTATATTCACATGATAAACATTCTTTATCACCATTTTCAACAAAGTTTGAAAGATTTAGTATGAATTTTTCTGGTCTTTCAAATAAATCATTTTTATTAACAACTTTAAATCTATCTATACCTATTGCAGATATACATTTATATATATCTCCATCAGGTGCTATTATTAATTCTTGTTCTGCATTATATATGCATACTGGAGTAGGAATAAAATTATTTATTTTAACATTTTTTTGAATTGCTCGTTTTAATGCTGGCATATAAACGTCAATATATTCTACTCTATCTGGTATATTCTTATCTGTAAATTCACAGGCACCTTCTGGACTACACTCCATGCCTATATTAAATATTATTCTACTTTTCTCACCAAACATATATTTAGGAAATCTTTCGGCTAAAATATCTATCAATTCTTCATGACTTTTACTATTTTCTTTATCAATAACTGAATTAACAACAATTGATACATCTGTTTCATTTAATATTCTCTCTATATTGTTCATAATTTTATCCCAAGTTCCATTATTAGCTTGATCAATTCTTCTTTTATCATGTATATCACGTGTTCCATCTAAAGTTATTTGTAGCTGTTTAAAAGGATATTTATTTAATAAATCTATAAACTCATCATTACATCTAGTTCCATTAGTTACTGCACTATATGATACTATAGGAAGATTTTCTTTTTTAGCAGCTTCTATTAAATCAGCCACATATTTTATGTTAAAGAATGGTTCTCCCCCAAAAAATATTACTCTCATATTCTCCAAATTAGAAAGTTCATATAATCTTTTCCATATATTTATTCTTTCATCTATATTCATATATTTAACATCAAAAACATTTCCTCTATTTTGTTCCATACAATAAGCACATCTTAAATTGCAATTAAAGGTTACAGCATCAGTTATAGTTAAAACTCTGTTATAATATTTACTTTTATTTGATACATATCTTCCTAAGCGTAAATAATCTATCGTATCATCTAAAATAATAAGATTTTCCTTTAACATATTTAAAATTTCTTCATCAGAAATGTTCTCTATATCTTCGATATTTTTTATATTTAGTGACTTAGGTAATATAACACTTGAACGTGTTATTGAATTATATATAAATGAATCTCCTTATTCTGTATTGTGAATTAATATGTATTTGTCTAAATTTTTCATATCATTATACTTCCTTTCTAGTTATATGCAAATTAATATTTATATATATATTTACATAATGATAATAAATTTACATTTATTATTAAATATACCATTTGTTTTATGTTATCATTTTTTCTTGTTTATGTCAATTTTTACATTTTAGTTCATTAAATGCATGTTTTTGAATTTTGTAGTTATTTAATTAATAAAGTAATTTAAGATTTCTATTATTTATTATTTTATTAAAAGCTACCTTCATTTATCATTAATTTTTACTATTATAAAAAACTAATGATAAAGATTGTACACATTATGAGTAAAGGTCAAATAATTGATATATAACCAAGGTATATCCCATATTATGGTAATTGTTAATCAAATAAAATTTTTAACTACTATAACCTATAATTTCAAACTTCAATTTTATTAAATCTTTAACATTGCTTGAAGTGCTTCTATAGAAAATTTTAGAGATGGATTGATTCTGTTATATCTATGATAAACTTTCAGCTATAACTTTTTTAGCTAATGGATAGTTTATCTTCTATAACATTAAAAGATTTTCAGGTTATAATAATCCCCATAATTTTAGGTTTAGTTTCTCTTCGATAATCTTTTAAAAACAGGTATATAAATATATATAATCTTTATAAAACAATATCTAACATTCATAAAGCTAATTAGAATATATAACTTATAAATTAAATTATAATAAGTTATTAAAAAATTATAACGCAAGAAAAATCAGTAAAATAACTATAGGATGCTTATAGCATCCTATAGTTATTTTACTGATTTTTTATTAATGAGCATAACTACTAACTACTATGTTCTTCTAAATAATTATAATTTTTTTATCAAAATATAAAGCCCATATAGTTTTTACTTTAAAAGTTTTAATACAGTCTGTATTGCTTCATCTTCATTAAAACTTTCCCCTATTTTTGCGGGCACTTTTATATCTGGTACTGTCTTATGTTCAAAATTACATGTACCATCTGAGGTAAGTCCCATCTCTTTTGTAAAACGAAACACATAGCCGCTATTTGGTAAGGTACATACTGCTGGATCGCTTCCAATGCCATCTCCACCTGTTGTCTCCCCTACTAAAGTAGCAAATTTTAGCAAATACTGAAAATGCCTCAGCTGAAGAAAAAACAACCCCATCAGTAAGTAAGTAAATCTTGCCATTGAATCCTATAGAATTTTTAGGATTTAATATTATTCTAGACTCATCGTAGTATTTAAAATCTTTACTTAATTCAGGAGGTATATTTTTTAGCTTTCCTCCAGTAATATCAGAAATTGATCCCAAACCTTCATATCCTATTCCATGTCTAGACTCTAAAAATGCCTCTGTAAAATCTCCACCTCTAAATGCACTATAGTAAATGCATTCTACTTTGTTATTAATAAGCATTGGTACTATATTATCAGTCCAATATCTAGTATCTCCTCCACCATTACCCCTTATATCAATTATCAAGCCTTTATAATCCTTAATAGACTCTAGGAAAGGTTTAATTGTTTTCATATCTTCTTCAATATTAAATGTATTAAAAGAATGTATAGCTAAATATCCTATCTTCTCCTTTTCAAAATTATGGGTTTTAATATTATCTGCTATTATATTATTTTCTGAACCTTCAAATCTGCCTTTAGATTCTGGAATATTTGAATATCGATTTATTGCCTTTGGATTATTCAATTGTTTTACCCATGCTTTGTTAAATTTTTTATCCCTTTCATAAATATCTTTAGCATATGAGTAAAACCATTTATCTAACATATTTGTATGTCCATTTTTAAGCTCAGATAATATATTATTTAACTCATTAAAATACGTGTCATCATTAGTAGTAGCTTTTATTCTATCAATGTATTCATCTTTTTTTGATAGCCAATCTATTCCATTTAATCTCTTATTTACTTCAAAATATGGATAATTCTCTTTAAGTATTGTATACATATACTCAAAATCCTCTAGCTTTTCCTTTTCAGTTAACTGCACATCATTAGTACTATTACTATTGGATGGATTATATATCATATATCCACAAGCAATAAATGTAAATAAAATTATCGATATTATTGATAATCTTTTCTTCATGCCAATCCCCCTTCTCATCTTAGTAATAAATTTATTTATATCCCATTATGATAAAGTAATATATAGATATACAACGTAAAGATTTAATATATGACTAGTAGCTCTCTCCTTAAATATTTTAATTTATAACTTTAGTCAACGGAGAATTCAAACCTGATCCTAAGGTTTAATCACCTTATAATTTAAATAGAAAATATTTTTAATCTAGATAAAAATTTAGTTTCTTTTCTAACTCAAGTATAGTTCTTGAAATTTCTTCATTGTTTTCAAGATGTAGCACTCTAAAATACAGACTACGTATAAGGTTGTCTGAAGGGATAAATTATCTACTTATCCTTTTCCTTTTTCCTGCACAATGATAATCCTCCAAAACCACTGATAATAGCTATATAAAATCCAAAGTCATACCACCATCCAGTGTTTACAGCTTCATAAACTCTAATATTCTTATCAAGAATACCTATTATGAGTGAAATTGGCGCCAACCATCCATGCCAAATTCCAGAGAAAAACCCTGCTGGTTTTGCAATAGTAGCTGCTCCATCTCCAGGAATACAACCAGTAAACATAAATAAAACTATAATAATTACAATACTTGATAATAAAAGTTTCTTCTTCATAAATGCCTCTCCTTAAAATTTCTAATTTAACTCCAAATTCTATTTACTATATTTATATTAATTCTTAAGGTAATCTATAACATAAGCTAGCTTCATTTTTCTAAATAACTACTAATTCTCTTTCAAGTCTTAGAAGCTATATTTATTTAATGAGCTTAATATAATTTTAATTTTTCTCTAAGAACTTCATAGTTCTTTTTATTTCATTTGTACAGTCATTAAATCCACATTAATATAGCTATTTATTCTGCTGCTTGTCATAAAATTTATCTCCTACTCTATATTAAGTTTACTATTAGATCTTATATTATGTTCTATAATATATACATCATCATACTTCAACAAATGCATATAGCACCCAACTACATTATGTAAGGATGCTATATGTTAAATTATATTTCTTTATAGATCTTAATATTTTTCAAACTACTTCACTGCTAAAACAACGCCAAACTCAAATCTACTATCTTCCACTGGAATGCCATCAATACTTGCTCCCTCTAAAATTTCTCCCTTTGGTGTTGGCTTTACCTCTGCTATAAAGGAATTCATAATTTCAGCCTTCCATCCACATTTTTTAAAAGTTTCAATGGCATTACTTCTTGTTGCATAAGCTGTACTGTTAAATTCTTTTATAAAATCCATATTAGCTTTATCATTCTCATCTATAAAATGCATTACGGACATAAATTCATCTTTACAAATTCTATACATCTCACTAATTACTTCCCCTGGCTTTTCTACGTTCTGTATACCTACATAACTAGTCATTATTTCAATTGCATTATCCTTGAAAGGTGTTTTCCTTGCATCAAAAGCTATTAAGCTCAATTTATCATAAAGTCCCTTAAATTTATAATATTCTTTATTTCTTAATAGTATAGTTGGGCTAAAATCTGTAGCTAAAATATAATTTTTTCTTTTATTTAGTAACTCTTCAACTAGATATCCTTTACCACTAGCAATATCTACAATTACCTTGTCATCATCTACAATATTATTAATTACAAATTCTCTTTGACTTTTCATTCCATAAATGTAATCCTTAGTATAAACTTTTTCTACTGCATTTTTAAACATTTTCGAACTTCTTTCATAATCTCTCTTTATCTCAAAATAAGAAGCCTTAAAAAAATGATCTGCTCCATTCAACTTCTCTTCTGGAGTATTCATTAGTTTATTAAAAATTTCAGGATTTTCTCTAAAACATTTTTCTATACCGCTTTCACCTTGCTGCCAAAGGTCATTGCGTGATAACTCAGAAGTTAGAAAAATTGCTATTTCATCTTTAACTTCATACTGTTCATTGCATTCTAAACAAGTGATTTTAGCATTAATTACCCTGTCTTTACTTTCTGTTTTAATGTCCCATTTTAATTCTCCATGACACAATGGACATTGAAATAAATTAATATGTCGTTTATGCATTTTACGTTCCCCCAAATATATATTTATTAATAATAAAAATGGATTATCTAATAAAAAGATTTGAAATTAAATTTATACTTAGTTCATCTAATATCTTTTTCTAATTCAATTAATGCATAAGTATCTTGCCCAAAATTTTTATCTCCATAAATCCCTATAACTTTACTAAAGCCTGCTTTAGTCCAAAATCGTAATGCTTTCCAATTTTTAAGCCGCACAGCTAAACCGATTTTATTATAATTTATGTCTATTGCATCTTTTGTTAAAGCCTCTATTACTTCTTGTCCAAAACCTTTATTTTGAATATTTCTATCTAATACAAAAATACTTATCCAAAGTGTTTGTAAATTAGGGTATCCATGATAAATGTCAATAAATCCTATGATATCATTACTCTTATTTGAATAAATGGATTTCAAACAATACTTCTCTTTGCTGGCATTCTCTATTGGTGGTAAATCTCCATCTGTTAAACAATTTAAAATATAATCTTCTTCAAATTCTTCTCCTTCTAATAAAAGTTTATCTGTCCAAGTACTACAAATATATTGTAACTAATCACATTCATCCATAATTGCATCTTTTATTATTAAGTTATTAGTTTCAATTAATTTAGAAATATACGTTCTCATACATGTCCCCACTTTTTTTATTATTCTATATTCCTGACTAAATTATCTCATCTAAAAAGTCTATAATATAGTTATCTTTCTAGTTTCCATCAAAAGTACTCTTCATCTTCCTTATAAACTATCATGCAAATTTTCTCTAGCAAAAGGATTCACTCGAATCCAATCAATTATCTGATTGATATTGAAGCATAGTGAACGAATCCAAGGATATCTTAAACTAAATAATCCAATGCCTCAATATAATTTAAATCAAGAGAATCGTTAATAAAACCTCTTAATAATTTTAAATGCCCTGCTCCATATAATACTAATATACGGTCTCCATCCTTTGAAATGCTTTTTAAATTAGATAAAATATGCAAATTTCTTTTATACCATGAAGCAACAAAATCAACGCCTACGGAATTGGAACCTATTCCAATTTCATTAAATGGTAAAATGAAGTTGAATGTTGGAAATCATTAGTTTCTTTACTGTTTAAAATTTTATATATTTTCTCTATACTTGTTTCTTTATTAAACATACTATAATATAAATTGGCAAATTTCATATATGACTCTTCTAACTTCATGTATGCTTCTTTATCTTCTTTAGCTTTATCAAATACTGCCTGCTGATTCCATCTATCAAAATAATCTATGCAATGTATATAATTTATATTATTGTATTTAGCTAAATTAAAAGCAAATTTTATACGCTCATCAATTGAATTAGTGATATTATAATCTGCTCCTTTTATACCAATTTCCTGTAATCTTTTATTTAAGTCTAACTCTGTTTTATCTAGAAATTCATAAAAGATTTTATTATATTTTTCTTCTTCACTTGGTCTTAACTCAACACATAATTTATTAGGTTTAAACTTAGATATTTTCTTTATTAATTCTAATAATTCCATTTGTCTATTTTCATCTTGAACTTTAATAATATTTCTTCCTTCATCAGTCATAAAATGAAACGTACCTAAAATCATAGTATTCGGATTATTCATATTTAATTTTTAGTGAGATAATGTATTATAAAAATTGATATCTCACAACTTCCCCCTTAAATTATTATTTTCAATGTTTAATATATTTATCAAAATTTAGTTGTTAAAGTACTTTGGTGAAAACACATTTTCCATTTTCCATCTACATGCTTCCATATTGAACTTCGAAGAGAATATTTATTATTTTCATCTATATTACTATGCTTAATTACCTTATATAAGGCTAATATACAGTCTTCAGATAATTCTTTAATATTAAAATCAATTATCTCCCACTTTAAAATACTCTCATCATTTTTTTCTTGAAATACATCACCACTTTCATAATGATATTCCTTACCACCACTACAGTATTCTATGAAATCATCTGTAACTAATTCTCTTATCTTCTCTGGCAATTTTCTCACTTCTGACTTTAGTAGCTCATTTTCTAGTTTTAATATTTCCTCCCTTAGATTCTTCATCTCTCCCATCACTTTCATTTTCATGCATTAATACTTATATTTTAAAATTATTATATTTAATCTACAGTTAATGAAATTTTCAACTTCCTCCCTATAATTATTTAGCTCATTGTAACATCCCATTCAATACAATTTGCACTTTAATTATATCATATATAGGATTTTTTACATAAATCAACATAAATTTCCTTTGTTATTTAAAGTAATAAAAACCGCACCATTTGGTACGGTTTTTTTACAACACTACTAAATTGGGTTTTGGTTATGGTTTCTTCAAGCTTTCCTTGGATATCTGCACCAACAATGTCTACACCTTCTTAAGTTTTAAATCCATACTATAATAAAAACATTGTAAAAATTGTGGTTATCAATAAGCCTATAATAACAGGTTTCATATTTTTTCTTGCAAGTTCATAGGGACTTACCCCGCATACTACTGCATAAGGTATAATTGTCCAAGGTACTAAGGCCCCTCCACCTACCCATATAGCAGATACTTGGCCTAAGGCAGCTAATGTATCTATTCCATGTCCAAGGGATGTTCCTAAAAGTCTTGCAATTGCTCCTACAAGGCCTAATCCTGAAAAACCTGACCCATCTAATCCTGTTATTCCTCCTATAATTGTAGTGGTTACTGATGCCACTGCACCATTCATAGGTACTAATTGTGCTAAAGCCATACCTAAATCACTTACAATTCCATCAACGCCTACTGAAGCAATTTCTCCAAATAAATATCTAAATCCGCCTGTTCCCATATAGAAAAATGCTGCTATAGGAATTACTGGGCCAAACACAGTAAATCCAAATTTAAAGCCTTCTACTAAAAAATCTGGTATTTTATCAAGTCCTTTTTCCTTATAAGATGTTAAAGAAATTATTATTATTAACACTATTGATGTTCCACCAATTAGTGCTGTTGCTTCATTACCTTGAAGTTTTAAAAAATAAAGCAGTAAAATATCAATTATATATGCAATAACTATTATCCCTGCACTAATATTTCTCATTTTTTTACTTAAGCTTACTTCTTCCTCTATTTCATTTATAGCAATTTGTTGCACTTTTTCATCTAAATTTAAGGATATATTTTCTTTAGCCTCTTTTCTTATATAATAATAAGCTAGCACTGTAGTGGTTATTCCCATTACAATTACTATAGGTACACTAGCAGAAATAACCCCCTGCACAGGTATACCTGCTGCTTCAGAAGTTAGTTTTGGAGCTCCTTGAATCACATAATCTCCTGATAACGAAAGGCCGCTACCAAAAATATTAAGACAAATTGCCACTGACATAGGAGTAAGTCCTGCTTTAATCATAACAGGAAGTACTACTACTCCAATTAAAGCAACTGCAGGGGAAGGCCAAAAAAACCAAGAAATTATCATAAAAAATATTCCTATTCCCCAATAAGCAACAAAAGGTGTTTTTACTAGCTTTTCAAAAGGCTTAACCATTACAGTATTAATCTTAGTAATTGTAAGTAACTTACTAAACCCACTGATTACAGAAATAATTAATATAGTTCCACCTAGCTGCCGATATGCATATAGAAAACTATCAAATATAACTTTTATAGAATCAATTATAGAACTTGTAGCTGAAAAAGCTATTAGTACAATCCCAATAATACAAGCTAAAGAAATATTTTTCTTAAAGCCTAAAGATAGTAATATTATTATTACCATCACCAAGTATATTATATGAACCATCCCTAATTGTATCTCCACATTTTCACCTCTTTTACATAATGTATACTAAAAACATAATTAATAAATATACTAGTATATTTATTTCAGCCTCCTAAAAGTGCTTACTGTATAATATGTAAAAAGAAGTATTTGGTTTTAAAATATTGAATTAATTACTGTCCTAGAAAAATTTATTAAAGAGATTAATCAGATTAAAAGTAAAATTCACCCCATTTATTACTTGTAAATTCACAATTATAAATAGGATGAATATATATTATTATTTGTTTTTCCTATCTGCTGCATAAAATATCAATATTGCTATTATTACTACTATTATAATCTTGGGCAGAAGAGAAATTGCTCCAATTACCACTCCACCTATTGCTCCAATCAATCCAATGCCAATTGATATAACTAATAATAACAACAATGCTATTAAAAATATACTTCCTACAAATTTAAGAATAATAAATATTAAAGCAAACACTGCAAAAATTATCAATAAAGTCAGTAGCGTAACCATGGTTTCACCTCCAAATTTTATTTTAAATAAATATATCAATCTTCTTTTTAATCTTCTAAAAATATATTCCTATTTTTATATAACTATGTAATAACTTTAAATAAAGTTCTATATAAGTAATCCACTAGTTTTCAATTATGAAATTGTCGACTTATTACCATCTTTAATGAATAAATAATTTTAAACTGTTAATTAATAATTTTGAAATTTAAATTTCTTTCTTAGTAAATTTTCAATTTCTAAATCATTAACTCCATTTCTTCTTTTTATAATATAATTGCCTTTCTATCTTTCATATTAAAATCTTCTTTACTATTTTAATTATAAAATTACATATTTATATAAAAGATATAATTATTATATTCGCAAGATAATAGTTATAAATAAAAAAACTAGCAATACACTGCTAGTTAAAAATTTATTATATAAACTCATATTATAAATTATTAATTCTTAAATACTAAATCAAAGTTTACTAGTTGTCTTTTGATATATACCAATAAGCTAAAGCTACAAATACAATACCTCCTACCATATTACCTATAGTTACTATTAATAAGTTATATCCATATCCCCCAATTGTTATTGATGCTGGATGAGGTATTAATAGTCCTATTGCAAGTAATGACATATTTGCTACACTATGTTCAAAGCCAGATGTTATAAATACAAATAAACACCAAAATATCATTATTAGTTTTGAAGTTTCTTCTTTTAACTTGAAAGAGCACCATATAGCAAGACAAACTAATATATTACATAAAATTCCTCTTATAAATAGTTCTAATATAGGTGTTGTAATTTTAGCAATAGAAGTCTTAACTATAAATTCTGCTACTGCTCCAGCAGCAAGTCCACTATAAGCATATAAAATAGCAATTAACACCGAGCCTATCAAATTTCCTAAAAAGCAAAAAATCCAAACTTTAACTGATTCCCTGAAAGATACTTTTTTCTCTAAGCTGCCTATAGTCATAACCATGTTGTTTCCAGTAAAAAGGTCTGACCCTGCCATAACTACTAAGCTTAATGCTACACCAAAGCTAATGCCCATAATTATCTTCGTATAGGGTGAATTGGCGGCATTTAAAACCCCTCCAATAGTAAAGATTAAAATTACTCCCAATCCAACAAAAATTCCAGCTAGAGCAGAACTAACTAAATATTTACCCTTACTTTTCTTTAATAAACTACTTTTACTTAAAGCCGCATTGCTTATTTTTTCTATTACATCCATAAACATATAATAATCCTCCTCAAATTATTGTTAATATAATAACAATTTTTCTTTAAAATGTATGTGATTATCATCACATTTTTAGAATTTTGTTATTTTTATTAATAATGTGAACATTAAATATTTTAAGTTTACATACAAAGATTTATAGATAAACTACACTAAATTTTATTGTTCATTTTTAATTCTTAATTAGTTAAACTGTTTTGTGGCATAAAAAATTATAATAAAAAAACATCTAAAATTCTTAGATGTTTTTTATCTTTGCATCCTTTTATAACATTTGTAAATAGCATACTTCTCCATAACTTCTTTTACACTATAAGCAAAATTCTCTATTTTCTAGGAAATAACTTCTCCTAATTACTTAAGCTTAGTCTTATTATGAATTGATCATAAAGTTTATATAATTCTTCTTTAGGTATATTACCATCATAAGAAAGTCTAATTAATTCTTTTCTTTTTTTAGTTAATTCTAAAGCCCCTTTATCCTCAGGATTAAGTTTTTCTATAAAGGGTTTTATTTCTTTAGTAAAGCTATTTCCTATAATCATATTAATTCCTTCATTATATTGAACTACTGTATCTTCTCTTTCTTTTAACGAACTAAATTCTTTCTCATAGCCATCAATTTTTTCATTAGCTGTTTTTTTATAATTTTCTATTGCCATTTTGGCTTCATCAGTTGCATCTTCTAAAGATATAGTTTCTTCAATTATCATATCTTTACCATTACCTTTTTCCCCTCTAAGTTTCTCTACTCTATCTTTTAAAGCCATAAAAGTTGTATTAGGGTAAGAATAACTTTTATTATCATACTGAAGATAAATATTTTCTGGATTTCTATATATTATAAGAGTGCAGTTTTGCGAATCCTTTTCATAAAGTTCAAAGGACACACCTTCTTTATTTTTCACAAAACTCTTTGATATCTCTTCTAATGGAATAATGATTTTATTAGATTTTTCTAATATCTCTATTCCATCTTCTCCCCAGATAAGCTTTGCTCCATTTTTAAAATTTATTACATAATCATTATCATTTATATTTTCATTCTTTTTAAATATGTTTTTAAAAAATCCCATTATAACGCTCTCCTTAATAAGCAATATAAAAAAATAATGCACAATTGTAGATGAAATTATTTTTGATTAGCAATGCAATTGCTGATTATTCTATGGCTAACACTGTTCGCTGCTACAGAATTAATGTAAAATTTCTCAGTTTTTACTGAGGGATGTTCATAATTATGAATTGTGAATTCAATTATTTCTTTCTTTTTGTAATTTGTTGTAGTCTTTTTATTCTCTGCTTTCTTTTCCTTAAAGTTATCAATATACCAATAACTAATATAATAATAATTATTATAGATATATATATTAATATATTTGCTTTAATTATATTCCATGATGTTATAGTTGTAGTTATTGGTGAAGATTTTGAGCTATCCCTTATATTTAATTTAACAGTTCCAAAATTCTCTTCAGACTTTCTTTTAAACAAATCTCCCGTAATGTTAAATTCTACTTTTGCTTCTTTATTATTTGGCTCATTGTCATAATAAGTTAAATCTTTAGAGATTATTATTGGTGTTTCTATAGTTTTTTTAGGTCCAAAATACTTAAATAATTTATATTCTACAGGTAAAGTTTCAATAACATTTCCTGCTTTTAATTCAATTTCTTCACCTTTACTATTTGTATATCTGTGCAATTTAGGTGATATTTCATAGCTATAGTCTATTATTTTTTTCATATCTTCAAATACTACTGTGTCTTCATCATTTAACTTAGAATTTAAAACCACTCCTACAATTTTTCTTCCATCCCTTTCAAAGACAGTAAGAAGGCATCTTCCTGCTTTATCTGTATAACCAGTCTTTCCTCCTATACAACTTTTATCATAAAATTCACTATCTTTTCTAACAAATTTATTAGTATTTTCTACAATAAAAGGAGCTCTTTCACCTACAGCTAACTCTGTGCTAGATGTTTTTACAGCCTTTAAAAGTTCTTCAATAGTAAAAGCTTTTCTTGTAAGTTTTGTAAGATCATATGGTGTAGTCTTATGTTTTTCAGTATAATCATCTAATCCATGAGGTGTTATAAAATTAGTATTATTCATTCCTAATTCTTTTGCCCTCTTATTCATCATTTCTACAAAAGCTTTTCCACCATCATCTTTTTTCGGTATGTTAGTAGCTAGTGTAGTAGTCATATCATTTGCTGAAACTATCATCATACTTTTTAAAACATCTGATGCTGATATTTCTGTACCAACATTTATATATGTATAAACCCCATTAATAGCTGTAGGCTCTTCTTTACTTGCTTCTTGAGTAAAGGTCAATTTTTCATTCATATCTAGATTTTCACAAAGTAGAAGTGCACTCATAATTTTTGTAATAGATGCTGGAAATGCTAAATTATCTCCATCTTTATAATAAATAATTTCTCCACTGTCAAAATCTACAGTAATGGCATATTTACCAGCAATTTCTGGATTTTCTATAGCAAAAACATTATAACTACTACTAAATATAACCATAATAGCAATTATCAAAACTATAAATCTTTTTCTCATACACACACCTGCCTCTAATTATCTATAAATTTATCTTACTTAATCATAACATTAATTTCAATTTAATAGCTTAATTTACAATAATAAAAACTAGAAAAATTTCTAGTTTTTATCATTATATTATAATTTTGTTTTAAATTATATAATTTTAAATATAGTATTTATCTAATTTGAATACTTATCTCTTTTATTTAAGTAAAAAACAATAAGCTTCTGCAGTATAATTTTAATTACCTATAATAATGCTAAAGTATAAACTATACAAATTTGTGCTGGCACATAAGTAAGCCATACCCAAACTGATTGGTTTTTAGGTCCTTTTTCTTTTATTTCTGATAATCCAATTAAAAAATCTGAAATTATAAAAAGAAATGCACCTATGGTAGTTATCCACCATGGGCCACTTACAGCTAAAGATATATTTATTGCGAAACTTGCCATAGTACAAATAATTAATGCATATATTAAAGCTACTATATTTAGTGTTAAACTCTTATTAAAATTGAATACAAATAATCTCCAAAGAATTATGCAAAATATCCACATTGCCATTAATATAAATATTAAATAATTATAATTTTCTTTATATGCAGATATAGCCTCAATATATGCGAAAATATAAAAAATATGGGCAAATGAAAAAAAAGTCATTCCTCCAATTAATCTATTTTTTAATTTTATTATTCTTGCCATCACCATATCTCCTATGGCTGAAAAACACATTCCTAATAAAATTAACAACGAATAATTTCTTAATGTTCCAAAATTATTTCTCCACAATAAAAATGCAACCACTATCATTGAAAAACTAAAACACATTTTTACAACTAAATTAAGTTCTCCATTTTCTTTTCTCATCTTGTTCATTTTTCTTAACACATAAATTCCATCTGAAACTATCATAAGAATTTGTAGAATTAAAACAATAATAAAAAAAACTCTCACTTTTACCCTCCATTTATATTTATATAATTCTCAATTATTGATTTTCCAGCCCTGAGACTTATAAGAAAATTATAAGTTTTAAATAAAATAACAGCAGTCACAAAATGTTAACTTACATTGAGTTATACATTTTACTTTAAAGTAGTTTATCTATCTATATATTATTATATCAAATCAAAGTAAAAAGATGGAAACAATTTATTAAGTTACCATCTTCTAAAAGTTTTTATTTAATTTATATATTATTTTCCCCATTTTCAATTACACAGGACATTTTATCAGATTTTTTATTAAATACTTTTATAAATCTTTGTTTTGCCCTTCTAACGTGTTCTCTAGCATATTCTTCTACTTTTTTGTCATCACCTATCTCTATTGCTTTAAGAATAACTTTATATTCTTCTACTGCCTCATTTTGTAGTTCCTCATCATATAATGTAAGTAATCTAAATCTCCTAAGATGATCATGCAATTCCTTCATGTCTTGAATGAGAACTTTATTTTGACATTGGAGCATTAGCATATCATTCCATTGATTGTTCATTTCAAATAAATCTTCTAGTCTATGAGTTTTAATACATTCTTCCATATTATTAATAATTTCTTTTAATATATTTATGTTTTTTCTTGAAATATTATTACAGGTAAGTCTTGCTGCTAATCCTTCTAAAACTTCTCTAACATCATACATCTCAAGAGCATCTTTCATAGATATACCATTTACAACAGTTCCTTTTCTAGGAGCATTAGTTGCCAATCCTTCAAGTTCAAGTTGTCTTAATGCTTCTCTAACTGGGGTTCTACTTATGCCCATAGCCTCCGCAATTGTCGTTTCTACTAATCTATCTCCAGGTTTTAATTTATTGTTAAATATAGCTTTTCTTAAATTATCTAAAACTATCTCTCTTATGGGTCTTTCATCTTTTCCATCTATCTTATCTAAGAATTCTTCCAAAGTTACCACCTCCATATGCAATTATATATTATAAAAAGCGAGAAGAAAACCATCCCCCCGCTTATTTAGCAATAATGAACTATCTTTTTACTTTTCTTATTACATCCATTACCGTTCCATCTCTGTACTCTATTACACCTACAACTTCATCTTCAAAATCTATTTTATCTGGTTTTCCTGTAAAACTTTCAGCAAGTAATTTTAGATCTTTAATAGACATTAAAGGTAGTTTTGTATCTTTAAGTGCTTCTATTAAATCACTTCTCTTTGGATTAATAGCTATTCCTCTTTCAGTTACAACTACATCTATGTTTTCACCTGGTGTAACTACAGTAGTAACATCATCTACAATTATAGGGATTCTCTTTCTAATAAGTGGTGCTACTGCAACAGTCAATTTAGCCCCTGCAGCTGTATCAGGATGTCCTCCCTGTGCTCCCATTATTATTCCTGTAGAACCAGTCATAACATTTACATTAAATTTTGTATCTATCTCTGTTGCAGATAACATCATTATATCAAGCTGATGAGCTACACATCCCTTATTATGAGGATTTGCATACATAGAAGCTGACATTTCAATGTGGTTTGGATTTTTCTTCATTGAAGCTGCTGCAGCTGCATCAAAAGTTTGCGTATCAAGAAGTGCCTTAAATAAGCCTTCTTCTAATAATTCTACAAGAGTTGAAGTTATTCCACCTGAAGCAAAAGAGCCTACTATATTATTTTCTAACATATACTCTCTTAAATTTCTAGCAACTGCAAGAGATGCGCCACCGCTTCCAGCTTGGAATGAAAATCCTTCTTTAACTAGTCCAGAAGCTATTAAAACTTCTGCTGCATATTCAGCTATTAAAAGTTCTGTAGGACTTTTTGTAACTCTAGTTGCGCCAGTAGCAATCTTTGAAGGATCTCCTATTTCATCCACTACTACTACATAATCTACCAATGTTTGATTTATACTAGCAGGATATAATGGGTATTCTACTAAATTATCAGTAATAGCAACAACTTTATCTGCATATTCAGCATCTACCATTGGATATCCCATAGATCCAAAAGCAGATTTTCCATCTCTTCCGTTCATATTTCCCATAGGGTCACAAGCAGGAGCAGCTATAAATGCTACGTCAATTTTAACATCTCCTGATTCAATAGCTCTTGCTCTCCCTCCATGAGTTCTAAATATTACTGGTTTTCCTAATATATTATTTAATGAAACCTCTTGACCTAGTTTTCCTCTAAGTCCACTAGTTTGAAGTCCTGTAACAACTCCATTTTTTATATGGTGGATTAAAGGCTCATGTGCTCCAGTTAATGAAGATGCACATATAGTTATATCTTTTATTCCAAGGTTAGCAATTTCATCCATGACCATATTTAATACATAATCACCATTTCTCAAATGATGATGAAAAGATATAGTCATACCATCTTTAACTCCAGCTTTAATTATTGCATCTTTTATGCTTGGAACTATTTTTTCTACTCCTGGAGTAGAAATTGATTTTGTAGGTGCATATTTTCTGCCTTCTACTTTTGTTTCAAAAGTTCCTTTATAAGGTTTTACTTCACCATATCCTTCTATATATTTAGGTAATTGTCTTCCAACAGCATTAACTATTTGTTCCATTATTCTACCCCCTTACATAATTCCTGCGCCTTTAGCTAATGAAACTATTCTTTCCGCTTTTTGAATTACAGGAACATCAACCATTTTTCCATCTACAGTAATTACTCCAATTCCTTTTTCTTCTGCTTCTTTAGCTGCATTAATTATAATCATTGATTTTTCAACTTCTTCTTTAGTTGGAGTAAATATTTTATGAACTTGTTTTACCTGTGCTGGATGTATGCAGGACTTTCCTGAGAATCCTAATCCCTTTGCATCCTTAGCTTCTGCTATAAAGCCCTCCATATCACCTAAGTTTGCATAAACTGTATCAATAGAATCTACTCCTGCAACACTTGCAGCTAAAACTATTTGACATCTTGCAAAGAAAAGTTCTCTTGCTGCTTTAGTTCTATCTACCCCTAAAGTTCTTGTAAAATCTTCCGCTCCAAAAGATATAGCTACAACTCTCTTACTAGCTTGAGCTATTTCAAGGGCATTCAATACTCCCTTTGGAGTTTCAATAGCAGCTTGTATTTTAATTGAACCTTTTTCTAAATTGTTTTCATCTTCTAATTTGCTAAGTAATTCATCTAATTCTATAATATTCTCCTTACATTCACTCATAGGAAGTCTTATATTTTTTAGTCCTGCTCTAACTAATTCTTCAACATCTTTTTTACCAAATTCAGTATATAGCGGATTTACTCTAGCAAAAACTTCACATTTACCATAATCTATAGTTTTTAGTGCTTCACATAATAAGTCTCTTGCACTATCCTTTTCGTTATAAGCTACTGCATCTTCTAAATCAAATATTATACAATCAGGTCCATATATAGGTGCATTTACTAACATTTTAGGATCACTTGCAGGGCAAAATAACATACTTCTTCTCAATTTTTTATTCATTTTTATCCCCCCTAGCTCTTTTAACTGCTGTTTTCACTCTTGCTTTTATAACAAAATCCAATGCTCCAAAGTCCTCAAGTTCAACCTTTGCATTTTCAACATTTAACTCCTTTAGTGCTTCTTTTATGGCAGTCTCCATATGTTTGCCAAAAATTTTCTTAATTTTGCTTTTTATATCAATTGTTATACCTTCTACTCCATCTAATTGTACTTTTACTAAAACGTCATCTGATTTTTCATTTCCAGCTATACCTATCATAATAAAACCTACCATCCTTTCCCTCTATAATAATTTATATTATGATTAAAGTTTAAAGGTATAAGAGAATACTTATACCTTTAAAATAATTTATCTATGCAAATAAACCAAATACTACACTTGCAATAACAAGCATTATTCCTCCACCAATTCTTGATGAAATTTGAGCAAAAGATATAAGTTCCATTCTTTTAGCAGCTCCTAAAACTGCTAAATCTCCTGAACCACCTCTATTTGCCATACATAATCCTGCTGTTATAGCTGTTTCTATTGGATAGAATCCTACTAATACACCAAGTAAAGCTGAGCCTACAATTGCTCCTATAACTATAAATCCTGCAATTATTAAATTTGAAAAAGTTAATGCTGCAATTATTTCTCCAAGGTCAGTATAAGCTACTCCAACACCTATCATAATTACCCATAAAAACTTTGATGCAAAGAAACTTTGAAGAGTTTTAGCACCTTGCTTTAATTCTTCCGGTATTAAATTAAATATATTAAATACTGAAACAAATAAAACCATATATGCAAATGTATGAATTTGAACTCCTCCAATAGATGGAAGAATTTTTTTAGACATTAGTGTTCCTAATATATAAAAACCTGTTGAAAGAACTAATCCTGCTGCAACTTCTTTATGAGTAACTTTAACATTTGATTTTTGTTCTTCTGCAGAAAATTTATTACTCTTTATTAAATTACCATTTCCAGTTAATGACGGTTTTTTATCTCCTAATTTATTTAAAAGAGCACCCATAAATATTGAAATAATGTTTGCAATTGTTAATATTGGGAAGGCAAAAGATAAAAATTCTTTTGGATCTCCTCCAGTAACAGATTTATATATCTCTGACATAGGTATTGCACCTGCACCAGTTCCACCTCCCATTATAGGTAGAACATATTTCATTGCAACTTCCATAGGTGAAACTCCTGTTATAAGTCCTCCTATAGCTCCAAATATAAATGCACCTAATATTCCTGCTAATATAGCTGGTATATATCCTGTAAGCGCTTTAACTAATAATTTCCTATTAACTGCAAGAATACTTCCTGTTATTAATACTGATATAAATAAGTTCAAGAAATCTGTATCATCCATAAAGAATTTGATACTTTCAATAGTTGATTCTGGCATGATACCTTTATAAACTAAGTAAGCAGAACCAATAAAAGCAAGTATTGCTCCTCCACCAACATACTCTTTCCATATAGGAATTCTATCTCCAACTTCACCAAATATTATTCCTAAAATAAACATTACTGCAAGAGCCCCTGTTATTTCTTTAGGAATAATATCATACATTGATGCCGCAATTACTATTACTGCAAATATTGCAAATAAATATAGAGGCATACCAAATACTTTGAAACGTTGATTTTTACTTATAGTATCACTAATCTTTTCCTCGCTTTTCATATTTCAACCCCCTATGAAATAATATAGTTTCTAGTTGTATACATTTTCATAATATTGTATACAGCTTTTATGTATACAATATACCACTTTGGTATACACTTTGACAATAGTTTTATATGAATTTTTTCATAATTTTCTATTTTGTATTAAATGATTTATTTCTTATTAGATATTTTATTTAGTAAAAAAACTTGACTAATTCACAGTTGGACAATGAATTTTAACCTAGAAATAAATTTCTTGCATTTTAAATTTAAAAATTATATTAATTTCCTATAAATATATTTCCCTAAAAAAATAAAAATTATTTAGAAAGTCTCATCAGCTATAATGATGATGTTAAATACAAAAAATAAAAAGCCAGTAATAAAATACTGACTTTTCTATACAAAAAAACATTTTTTTCTTAACAACTTACCACTAAATTGATTTACTATTTAAAACATTCTGCTTTTTAAATAAAAATCTATTAAAGAAATTAGTTTAATAAAAATAATTTTAACCTTAATTTTAAATTACTTAATAAGCTCCTTTACAATATCCATCTGCTACTTTACTAAAACCTTCTTGTTTTAGCATTATTATAATTAATCCAAAGACTTCATAGGATGAAGTTATGTCTTTATTCATGCTTTTAAGTTTGCTTTCAATAGCTCTGCAAAGGGATGCCAAGTCTCCTTCTGTTAATGGTATTTTTGCCTCGTCTGAAGCTTTACTCACTGTATTTTTTATTTTATTAATATCAAATTTTTCAACTCTTCCATCTTTTTTTATAATTTTCATAAATCTCACCTCTCTTTTATAATTTATTTTAGCATAAAATAAATTATGGCGATATTCAACCCTATGAATATATTTTAAATAACTTACCAATTTATTTAAATTAACACAAAAAATGAAACCCTATACAGAGTTTCATTTTTAAATTTATATTAATTTTTATTTATTATTTCTTAAAATCATCTTTAAATTCTTCTAATGAATCTTTTAAAAGTGTTACGCTATAAGCAATTGTTGGTCCTCCCCCAAATCCTGATGCTACCATTGCAGCTTCCATAATCTCTTCTGGAGTAGCTCCAGCTTTTAATGCATTATATGCATGGCACACTATACAGTACTCACATCTGCTAAATACAGCTATTCCTATACTTATAAGCTCCTTAGTTTTTACATCAATACTTCCTTCCTTGCTGGTTTCTCCTAAAAAGTTCATAAAAGCTTTCATTTCTTTTCCATTTGTTTTTGAAACAGCTTGTACACCTGATGTGAATTCATTTAACATTTCTCTTGGATTTTTACTCATGTTATACCCTCCTAGTAACTATTTTATGCTTTTATCCAAGTATAACAATGTCTGTATATGTTTACAATAAATGTAGAAATTTTAACTATTTAATATTTATATATGATATTAAGTATCCATAAGAATTTTATATAAGCACTTAAAACTATTCATAATTAATAAAAAAACATTTTAATTTGCCAATTAATTAAAAAGACTATGAAATATTTATTATTTAATATTTCACAGCCTAAGTTTTATTTAAGTTTTACTTTATCTGGTTCAAGATTTCTTTTAATTATCTCCTTTAAAACAGCTACATTATCCTCTCCACCAAAAGCTCTTTTAGGTATTATCATAGCTTTAATATCTCCTAAGTATAAAAATATACTATTTTGGGATTCTGTTATTTTAAAAATATTTTTCCATCCTATATTGTTATTGCTGGATTTACTAATTAGTAAGATACCATCATCATTTATAATGTAATTTTGTTCTTCTTGTAAACGCCTTTGACTTTTAAAGACCTTTTTTGAATGAAAAGCAATTAGAAAATAAAAAGCTAATAGGACTAAACTAATAAGTAAAATTCCTGTAGGTATCATAACAATAAGAATATTTTTCAACATATCACCATCTAAGTCATTTGAAAATATTTTAAAAAGCATTGTGGACATAAATAAAATAAAATATAAAATACCTGCTCCATAAAAATGCTTTTTACTGTGATGAATATTAAAATCTTTATAGTCCTTAAATTCTAATCTAAAATTAGCTTTAACTTCTCTTCTCTGCAAATTTTCCATAACCGTCCTCCAAATCTTAATTTTATGATTTTATCATACATTAAGAAATAACAAGTTGTAAACCATAATTATCAATCATTAGTGTATATTATTAAATTTAGTGGCAAAAAAGTTCTCTATAGGCTCTTTTAAAACCTATAGAGAATTTTTTAATTTTATAACAAAATATATTTCTAAAAATTTACTATAAATTAAAATATTATTTTAACATCTTAATATACATTATATAAAGGGTTTTACAAACATTTTATTCTGTTTATATATCCACAATATATTTTCTATAAATAAAGATATTTATTATTAAAACATGAAAGGAGATTACTATGCATAGAGATTTTGATTTAGCAATTGACTTGAAAAATCACGGAAAATTAAAAGAAGCCAATGAAATATTAGTTGAATTAGCAAACAAATATCCAGAAAATGCTATGATAAATTATCATTGTGCCTGTGGGTTAGAATCTTTAGGTTTAGATGCACATGCTGCACATTATTATGAAAATGCAATATCTAAAGACCTTCCTAAAAGTGATTTAGAAAATGCAATAATCAGTTTAGGAAATACCTATAGGACTTTAGGAAAATATGTTAGAGCAAAACAAGTTTTTGAATATGGCATAAATATATTTCCTAAAAACAATGCATTGAAGGTATTTTATGCCATGACACTTTACAATCTAAAAGAATGTGAAAAATCTATAGGAATTTTATTAAAGGTTTTGGCAGAAACCTCAAATGATATAAATATATTAAAGCATAAAAATATGTTAAAATTTTATTGTGATAAACTTGATGTAAGATGGTAATATAACTCTTTAATATAAAACTTAAACTTTATCACTTAAAAAAGTTATGGAGATATTTCTATCCCCATAACTTTTTATCCAATAACTTTTAATTCTTTATCATATTTATTTAAAACTTCACAACCATCTTCCGTTACTAGCACTAAGTCTTCTATTCTCACTCCAAATTCTCCTGGTAAATATATACCTGGTTCAATTGAAAATATCATACCTGATTTTACTTTATTTGTATTTACTGAAGACACATCACCAAAATCATGAACTTCTATACCTATAGAATGTCCTGTTCTATGAGTAAAATATTTACCATATCCAGCTCTCTCTATGTGATTTCTTGCTGCTGCATCTATATCGCAAAATCTCACTCCTGGTTTAACAGTTTCTATAGCTTTTTTATTTGCTTCCAAAACAACATTATAAACCTCTTTAGCTTTATCTGACACAGATTTATAAAAAACAGTTCTTGTCATATCTGAACAATAAGAATTTTTTAAGCATCCTATATCTATGATTATACTATCTCCTTCTTTTACCATAGAGTCATCTATCTCATGATGTGGATCAGCTCCGTTAGCTCCATAAGCCACTATAGGACTAAAAGAATATCCTTCTGCTCCCATATCTACATAAATATCTAAAAGCATTTGAGCCATTTTCTTTTCACTATATTCATCTTTAGATAGTAAATCTATGATTTTTTCCATAGCCATATCATTTGTTTTTGAAGCATCTCTCATCAAATCTTTTTCTTCTTCATCTTTACACATTCTTATGGTATCAAGAACTGAAGAACCATTAACAAACTTACAGCCTTCAGAAAGTTCCATAAGTCTTAATAAAAATCTTGCCGGCCAATTTTTATCAATTCCTATTGTTTTTGAATTATCAACATATTTAGAGATTATCTCTACACCATCCTGTGAATCATTAAACCATATTTTTTCAATTCCTAAATCCTCATAAACTGGGAACAATTCATTTAAGAATAGTTTGTGATTCCCTTCCACATTTAAATAAAGTGCAAGCAGTCTTTCACCTGATTTAATCCATTTACCTGTCAAATAAAATATGGATGGTGAATCACATACTATGATTTGCGGTATATTTTGCTCTTGCATTGCTTTTAAAACTTTATTAAGTCTTTCTATCTTCATAATATAAACCGTTGTTGCCAAAACTCTATAAATAATCTAAAGTTTTATTTTAATAATTATGGTATTTTAGTTTCGGCAACCTCCTTTCATTAAGTATTTATATACTTTAATTATAACATATGAAGTTTGTTTTTATTCTGTCTTAATAGCTTCTAAAGCACTAAGTTTCATAGCTCTTTTTGCAGGATAGAATCCTGACATAAGCCCTACTAAAGTACTAAAAATCAATGCTGCAATTGTAAGCCATAAGGGAATTATGGAAAGCTTAGCGTCTGGTCCCATATCTCCAAATAAATTTATGTTTGCACCCACTATATTTAGTATTACCGATAATAAATAGCTTAACCCTATTCCAAAAATTCCTCCAGATAAGCCTATCATACCTGCTTCAAATAAAAATATTCTTCTTATATCCTTTAATTGGGCTCCTATAACCTTCATTACCCCTATTTCTCTAGTTCTTTCGTATATTGACATTATCATAGTGTTAGCTATTCCAATAGCAGCTACTAATAATGATATTGCTCCTATTCCTCCTAATATAGCCTGCATTATATTCATAGTGCTTTTTACATTGTCAAGAATATCATTAAGGCTGAAAGCACCATATCCCATATCTTTAATTTGTTTTTGGATATCTGCAATCTTATTTATATCATTAACTTTAACTAAAATTTGTTGATATTTATTTTTACTTTTAGGCTTGTTTTTATTGACAGTATCTAATTTTTCCTGCTCTTTTTGAAGTTTTTTAACATACTCTAAACTAGTAAAGATATAACCATCTTTTTCATAGTCTCCGCTCTTTAAAACTCCTACTGTATTAATTTTTATAGGTTTTTTCATCTTTTTAGGTTTGCCCTCAGCATCATAAACATTAAATTCCATAGTTATATGATCTTTCATTGGATTTATTTCTGGTGGCATACCATATCCTGAACTTTTTTCATCAAAAAAGTAATTTTTTAGTTCTCCACCCCAAACACATTGATAATTGTCTCCAACCTTTAAGATTCTTCCTTCTTCCGCATTAAATTCAAAGGCTTCCATTGCTTTTGTATCCATACCTCTCATAGTTGCATAAGCAGTATATCTACCTTTATTCAATTTCACCTGAAGGTCCATTACTCCTGTTGCTAGTTCTACCCCATTGATTTTTGATATATTTGATATAGCTTCATCATTTAAATAAACTTTTTTCTTATTAGCCACCACATTACCCTCTGGACCATTTCCACCAAAATCTTCATATACGGTAATGGTGTTAAGACTTCCCATTTGGCTTATGTTATTCTTAAAGCTTTCAGTCATTCCAAAACCTAAAGAAAGCATGGTGATGATAGAGCTTGTACCTATAATTACCCCTAGTATAGTAAGAAATGTTCTAAGTTTCCTTCGCCATAAATTTTTAAGCCCCATTTTGACGATATCTAAACTATTCATCTAAGGTTTCACCTTTCTTTTTCTTTCTTTTCCTCCAAATAATAAATCCAGCTAAAGCAACTACTATTATGATAATAGACCAAATAAATGCTGTTCCCATGCCTTTCTTATCTCCTTCTACAATTTCTTCAGGCATATTAGGATCCATTGGGGCTCCTTCTAAAACATTTATATTAATTTCTTGTATCTGCTCTATGTGTTCACCAGCAGCATTATCATAAGAGAATATTAATTTTCCTTTTAAAGGGCCTGCTTTATTTGGAATAATATTTCCATCATAATTTTCTGTAGTACCCATTTCAAAATTTCCTAAATAGTAGTTGCCATTTTCAGCAGTAAAGTCTCCTTCTAATTTTATCATCATATTGTATAAAGGCACTTTACCAGTATTGAAAAATTGTGCACTAATAGGTATAGGCATTCCTACATAGCCTTCTTTCGGAATATCCATATTTCCAATTTCAAGTTTTGATTTTTGTACTACAGGTATTCCTATAAGCTCTGTTGCAGTGATATCTTTTCCTGTTTCATCTTGATATTCAAAATTTGCAGTTATAGTATAGTTTTTTGCCTTAGCATCAGGAACAGTGAAAAATTTAAGAGTTTTTTCTATAGTTCCTTTTGCTGGAATAGATTCTATATAAAAGGTATTACTACTATCTACTGGAGTAAATACACTTCCGCTTTGTTCAGTTTTTTCATCAACAGTTAAGAAAATTTTAACGTTACTTATAGCTTTATTTGCATTTGTATTAAAGAAAGAAAGATTTAAATCAAATTTTTCTCCTGCTCTTACTATGTTAGGCTCAAAGTTGTATTTATCTATTATCAACTTAGGAGTTAATTTATTTGAATCTGCTCCATTAACTAATATTCCTACATATTGAGTGATTTTATTACTTTTACCTTCTTCACCTTCTGCAGCTACTTGATTATCAAACTCTACATTAATGCTTATTGGATAGTTTTTAGTAGTAGCTTCTGAAGTAGCAAAGAAAGTAAAATCTAATTTAGCTACTTTTCCTGGAGCCAAATTATCTATCTTTTTTACATTTGCAGTTTTAGGCACCATTGCAGGATCTCCGCTGTCCAATGTAACTTTTACATTAGATACCTTAGCTTTGCTTTGGTTTTTAAGATCAAAAGTGATTCTCACATCTTGATTTGGTCTAACTCCCTCTTTAGGGTAATTGATATTTTGTATTGATAAATCAGATAGTGTTGCAGTAGATCCCCCTACAGTTATAAATACCTTATGACTATCTTCATGTTTTTGATTTTGAGCATCTTTATAGCTTGTTTTAAGGTCTAATGGATGACTTCCATTTTTAATATTTTTTGATGCTTGAAGCTCATATTCTATAACAGTTTGATCATAGCCAGATAATACTTCACTATGCTTATTGTTAGAACCTCCCACTATAGAAAAACCGTTTTCTGTAAATCCATCAAGACTATATTTTACATCCCTAGCTTGAAGACTTCCTTTATTTTTAATAGTAAAACTAGCTTTAAATTTCTGTCCTGGAGTAACAACAGCTGGATTAGTTACTACCTTATCAACCACTATTGTACTTGGAGTATTTTTATTTACTACTTTTACATATACAGTCTCAGCGTAAGTAAAAGGATCTCCATAAGTATTAGCAAAATTATAATTTAATTTTATAGGATAACTCTTTTCAGCTGCATCTGAATTTGCTGTTAATTTAAAACTTATATTTGCAGAACTACCTGAAGAAATCTTTTTTATAATCCTAGTTGCACTTGTATCTTCTAAAGTCAAAGGAGCATTTCCATCCCCAAATTCAGGAGTTACCACTATATTTTCTGCAGTATATCCACCAGTATTTTTTATAGTAAAAGTAACTGTTTCACTATGACCTGCATCAATAGTAGGAATACTTTTACTTACTAAATTAAGCCTTGGTACATATTTTTTTGTGTCTTCAGGCTTTTCTTCTTCTGTACTTTTTGGTATAGCCTCTGTTATTACAATAAAATCTGTAGTATTTTTTTCTTCTCCATTACTATTATATTTAATTGTAAGAGGTAAATTTGTATTACTGTCACCATTGTATTTTAGTTGAAATGTTGCTGTTTTCTTTGCCTTTTCCACCTTAACTTTTGAACCATTTTTTGATGCAAAAGCAGAACCTTTATCAATCCCAACAACGGCATCACTTACATTTTCATCTAATTCGAAAGTAATACTAATTAAAAAGCTATCGTTTGCATATATGCTTTTATTTTTTTTATCTAATATCTCATACTTAGTAACCCTTATACCTTCTTGATATTCATTTTTAGCTTCACTTGCCATTACTTCAAAAGGTATACTAGTTAACATCATTACTATCCCCAGTAACAACCCTATAATTTTTTTCATTTTATTCTTCTCCTTTATCCCCCGTATTATCTTTGTTTACTTCTATCTTATCTACATTTCCATCTCTTATATGTATAATTCTGTCTGCATAATAGGAAATTTCAATGTCATGAGTTACTATTATTAAGGTTTGATTTTGCTCTTTAGCCATTTTAGTCATTAATTCCATTATTTCTAGAGTTGTCTTAGTATCAAGGTTTCCTGTAGGTTCATCCGCAAACACTATATTGGGATCTCCTACAAAGGCTCTTGCTATACTAACTCTTTGCTGTTGACCTCCACTCATTTGAGATGGTTTATGATTAAGCCTCTTTTCTAGTCCTACAGCTTCTAACATTTTTTTAGCCTTTTCCTGCCTTTTAGAAGTCTTAACATTTCTAAATATTAAAGGCAAAGTTACATTTTCTAGTGCAGAAAGAGTAGGCAATAGGTTATAGGATTGAAATACAAATCCTATATATCTCTGTCTAAAAGCTGCCAGCTGATTTTCACTCATTTTTTCAATATTTTTATTCTTTATGATTATTTGTCCCTTAGAAGGTTTTTCTAAACCAGCCATCATATTTAGCAAAGTACTTTTACCAGATCCTGAAGTTCCCAAAAGACATACTATTTCCCCTTGATATATTTCTAAATTTATATTATCAAGAGCTACAATTTTTTCATCACCCATTCTGTAAACTTTTCTTACATTTTTTAACTCAATTATTTTCCCCAAAATTAAACCTCACCGTCTACTTTCTTACTTTTCTCCATTTAACTATTTTTTTAAAACTCTCATGGATTCTCTCTATTTTCATTATGAAAACACCTCCCTTTTTAATAATTGATATCTATGCTTAAATTTTGCATCTATAGTTATAATCAGCCTCTAATACAATAACTTTATATTTATTATAAATATTGTAAACCATAAATAAAAAAATAAAACTTATTTTAAAAGGTTTATTCTATTATAAATCTGTAAAAAATACTTTTATAACTAAATTTAAAGTCTATATT
>NZ_JACSQB010000076.1 GCF_014836835.1 Clostridium faecium
AATTTTTTTAATAAATAATGAACTTAATACAATTTTCTTCAAGTGGTTATTTAAAACATAAATTTTCACAATTATGAAATTTTATTTTTTATATTTTATTCACAAATATTAGTATTTATAAGGATTAATTCAATTTTTTTAGTTTTTATATTCTGAAAGTTTTTAATTAAAATTGTATTTATATTATTATAAAATTATATTTATAATAATATTTTATGACATTTAATTGAAGTAAATGTTGTTTTTTTCATAATATATATACAATTTATTAATAAATTATTAGAATTCTTATAAAATATTGAATTATTGTATTTATACTAATATAATGTATTTATATAAAATTATAATTGTGAAAAATATGTAAAAATATTTTCATTTAAGTTGACGGTTTTTGTTGACAAAAGGAGGAATTTAAATTGACTTTTTTAAGCGGAATTTTAAAACTTTCGCCAATTGCAGTTTTAGTAGGACTAATGATGGGTGGAATGGATGCTTTAATAGCAGCTCCACTTGCAACTTGCTGGGCTGCGATTATGGCAGGCGTAACTGAAAAAATCAAATTCGGTGAGCTTGTAGATTGTTCAGTTGAAAACGTTAAATCTATGCAACTAGTATTCTTTATACTAATGTTTGCATATGCAATGGCAGCAGCGTTTATGGCAACTGGGGTTGGAGCAGCTATAGTTAATGTAGCTTTAGGACTTGGTTTAACAGCAAGAACTGTTGCAATTACAGGATTTATGGTTACTGGAATATTATCAATAGCAACAGGAACATCTTGGGGAACTTTTGCAGCATGTGCACCAATTTTTTTATGGCTTTCTCATATAGTTGGAGGAAATATTTTAGTATCAGCAGCGGCTATAGCAGGAGGAGCTTGTTTTGGAGATAATATAGGATTAATATCTGACACAACAGTTGTTAGTTCTGAAATTCAAAAAGTAGAAATAATGGATAGAATTAAAAGACAAGTTGGCTGGGCTGGTATATGCTTCGTTATTGGAGCTATAGGTTTTTACATATTAAGTGTAGTTTTAAATCTTCCACATGACTCATCTGTTGAGGCAGCATCTGCAATAGATGCAATTCCAAAAGAAGTTTGGGCTACATTAGGTCAAGAAAGACCAGCAGCAGTAGATTTATTAAATCAAGTTAAAAATGGAGTTCCTGTATACATGGTAATACCATTAATTCTTGTTATAATAGCAGCTGCTAAAGGAATATCTACATTAGCATGTTTATCTATAGGTATAATATCTTCATTACTTCTTGGAATGTTAGCAGGAACAACTACAATACCTACATTCTTAGAATTGGTAAAAGGTGGATTCTCTGAAGCTGGACAATCTGTAATCGTTATGATGATGTGGGTTGGTGCATTTGGAGGTATAATGGCTAAAATGAAAGCCTTTGAACCTATATCAAAACTTGTTATACGTGTTTCTAGAAATGTAAAACAACTTATGTTCTGGAATGGATGTTTATCAATACTTGGTAATGCATTGCTTGCAGACGAAATGGCACAAATCGTAACTATAGGACCTATAATTAAAGAATTAGTAGATGAAAATGTTGAAGGTAGTGAAGAAGCAATATATCAGTTGAAAATAAGAAACTCCATATTCTCTAGTTCATTAGGAGTTTTTGGATCTCAATTAATTCCATGGCATGTATATTTAAGCTTTTATGTAGCTATTTCAAATGCTGTATATCCATTGTATACATTTACACCATTTTCATTTATTAAATATAATATAATGGCAATTGTTACTGTAGTATCATTATTATTACTTACTTTAACTGGACTTGATAGACTTATTCCGAAATTTGGACTACCTAGAGAACCTGAAGTTAGACTTAAAAAGAAAACTAAAAATGACGATAAATCTTTTGAAAAATCTGTTAAAGTATCATAATAAAACAAAAAGCCCGTCTACATTAAATAGACGGGTTTTTCTTATTAAGGAGCTCTATAAATAATATTTAAAATATCAGTTTCTTTATCCACCATAATCTTAGCATCCACTTCATATAAATCTTTTATTAATTCTGTGGTCAACACTTCTTTTGGAGTTCCATAGCTAACAACTTTTCCTGATTTTATGGCATAAATTTTGTCGCAGTATAAAGCAGCAATATTTAAATCATGAATGGCAGATATAACTGTTATACCAAGTTTTTTAACAGTAGCCATAAATTGCAGTTGATACTTTATATCTAAATGATTTGTAGGTTCATCTAAAATAAGGCACTCTGTTTTTTGCGCTAAAGCTCTTGCAAGAATTATCCTTTGTTTTTCACCACCAGACAAACTTGAAAAGCTTCTATTAATATAGCCTAACATACCAACTTTATCTAGACATTCCTTCATAATTTTATAATCCTCAGCATTATCTTTTTCTATAAACTTTTTATGTGGTGCTCTACCCATTAATACCATATCTGAAACAGAAAAATCAAAATTATAATTATTATGCTGAGCTACTACAGCCATTTTTTTTGCACTTTCCTTCATAGAAAAACTTTTTATGTCCTTACCATCTAAAAATACAGTTCCACTAGTGGGTTTTAAAGTTCTATATATACATTTTAACAGTGTACTTTTTCCACTGCCATTAGGTCCTATAATGCCCACAAATTCTTTTTTATGAGCATTAATATCTAACCCCTTTAAAATATGATTTTCTCCTAAATAAGCTTCTAAATCTAAAGTCTTTATTTCCATTAGTTATTACCTCCAAACCCATAGGATTTACTCACCATAAGATATATAAATAATGGAGCCCCTATCATGGAAATTAATATTCCTATGGGAAGTTCGCTTCCAGGTAGTATAATTCTAGATAACACATCTGCCCAAACCATAAATATGGCTCCAATAAGTCCTGATAGCATAATAATCCTTTTATGGTCTGTTCCAAATATCATTCTTACAAGGTGAGGAATAATAAGACCTACAAATCCAATCATCCCTGAGGAATATACTATAAAGCCAATTACTATAGAAGTTATAATTAGGTAAAGCTGACGATATTTATGTAAATCTGTACCTAAAGTTATAGAAACTTCATCTCCAAGTAACATCAGGTTAAGTGTTCTGTATTGAGTAATAAAAAATAGTGTGGCTGTAATTACAAGTGGGAAGATTATTTTTATATTCTCCCAGTTTGCACCTGCAAGACTTCCCATTAACCAGTATGCTACAGTTTGGGCAGCGTTTCTGTCATTAGAAAAATATATAATAAAGCTGGAGAATGCTGAACATACAGTACTCAATGCCATACCAGCTAAGATGAGTTTAGTTGAGTTAGCTCTTCCTTTGATATTTGCTAAGGTTAATACAAGAATTGATATTGCAAGAGCACCTATGAAAGCACATATACCTACATAATTACTACCAAAAACCACACCTACTCCAAGCATAATAGCTAATGTAGCTCCTAGAGATGCACCGGAAGAAATTCCTAGTATATAGGGGTCTGCTAAAGGATTCTTTACAATTGCCTGCATAATTACTCCAGATACTGAAAGTCCTATGCCTACAGCAACTGCTAAAACTATTCTAGGAAGTCTTATAAACCAAACAATGTCATATACAGGACCACTTGATAAAAGCTCTGAATTGCCAATGTTAAATAGTTTATTCATTATAATTTCATAGACATTTTTTACAGAAATATTAACAGAACCCATAGTCACGGTTATTAAAATAGAAAGAACTAATATAACTATAAGTATAATGGAAACACCTATATACATAGGTGTTCCATTAAGTAATTTATTATTATTTTTATAAACCTTTTTCATTTTATTTGTTTCCATATAACTCAGGATATAATCCTCTTGATATTGTTTTTATACCATCTAGAGTTCTTATACCACTAGAGTAAACTTCACTTAACATTATAGGATTAACACGGTTTGATTTTACAGCAGAGACACTTGAAAGTGCTGGATTTTCTATAATAGATTTTAATGCAGTATCACTATCGATAGCATCACCAAAATAAACAGTAAATATTACATCTGGATTAAGTTTTATTAAATCCTCATTACCAATTTTACCACTGGATTTTGCTACTAAATCTGCTCCAACTTGAGTTGCTATATCTCCGCCTATACTGTCTTCTCCATAAACTCTATACACACCATCTTTTTGTACTTCTAAAATTATAGCTTTAACAGACTCTTTTCCTTTAACAAAATCCTTAGCTTTTTCAATTTCACTTTTCATTGTATTAACTATTTCATTAGCTTTATCTTCTACATCAAAAATTTTACCCATATTTAAAATATCATCGTATTCATTTTGTAGTGTATTTGGATTAATAACACCACTATTTTGTGCCATATATGTATTTATATTTCTTTCATGCCAAAATCCTACGTCACCAAGTTTTTTTTCTCCAAATAGTGAATACCAGCTTAATATGAAGTCAGGTTGTAGCCCTATAACTTCTTCTTTAGTAGGCACTTGCTCATAATATTTTACTTTGCTAAAAGCATCTTTATACTCTTCTTTAACCTCATGATCTAGTCCTGAAGCAGCAACAATTTTATCCTCAAGTCCTAATGCTAATAATGTCTCTATTGAATTTTGATATACTGCAACAACCTTTTCAGGTGATTTTTCAAATGTTATATCTACAGGTTCTTTAGCATAATTATAAGTTTTAATTGTAACAGGATAATGAGATGATTTTTTAGTATTATCCTCTATCTTATTTTCTGCTTTAGGTGTAGTTTCTGTAGTTTTATTACCACATCCAGTAGCCCCAACTACCATTAATCCCACTAGAATTGCACTTATTATTTTTTTCATTATTTTTATCTCCTTTTATATGCCATTATTTTTAATGAGTACCTTCTATAACTTCTATATTGTGATTTTCAAATATTTTTTTTATTTCATCAGTTTTTTCTTTTTCACATTTAACAACACATACACCAAAATGAAGCTTTTCAACTGATGCTTGTTTTAGTTTTTCAGCAATATTCATCAAATTTTCATATGAATTTTTTGAACATGCATCACAGGTAAAAAAAGATATAAGTTCTAAGTCTTTATCTTTATATGCACTGAAATGTTTATCTTTATTATTTAAAGCTTTAAAACATCCGATGGTTGTACATATTCCATTTACTTTTTCACATATCCCAATAGCTATTTTCATATTTCCCCCTCCTATAAACAAATTATTCCCTCATAAATAATAGCCCTTTAACTTATAGTTAAAGGGCTATTTATTCAAAAAAATATTTTTTAAACGTTTATACCACCCCATCGCTCGTAGAGTTATTAGTACACTAAAATAGGCAGGTCTTCTGGCTTAAGCATCAACATTCCTACAGCCTTCCCAGTTTCCCAGTGGCATAATTGCAGGAACTCATCTATTACAGTGGCGAGACCGCGTGGGATTTTAACCCACTTCCCTTTTAATCAATAGATATTTAATATCTATTAAACCTATTTCATAATTATTCGATTTTACCTACTCATTTTAGCACTAATACCTATATTAAGCAAATATATTTCGACATTTTATTATAAAAAATTATTAAATAAGATAAAAATATATCAATAGCCTCAGGAGAATCATATCCAACATGGCTACAATTTTGTAGAATGGTATCCAGTGGAGAATAGGGGTTTGAAAAAGATAAGAGGGAAAATAAGAAAGCCCCAATATTAGGGCTTTTAGTTTGCTTTTTTTTCAACAACTTCTGTAAATTGCGCTTTAGAAGAGTCGTGATTTAGTGATTCAAATATGAATCCTTGAGATTTTAATCCTTCAATCACTTCAGGAAGAGCCTCAACTGTGGTATCTTTTGGATCTAAGTCATGCATTAATATATTAGCATGATTAACATATTTGGCATCTTCTAATATTCTATTAACAATTACATTTTTATCTTGTCTAAAGGTAGCTGCATCTGTTGAATCCACATTCCAATCATAGAAAGTATATCCAAGATCAGTCATATGCTGAGCCAATTCCTTCATAAAATTTGGATTGTTGTTATAATTTGAACTTATGGTGTTATTGGAACCACCTGGGAATCTTAAAATTTTGGAAGGTTCTTTGCCTGTAATTCTTCTAATTTCATTATCAAGTTTTTGTACATCTTCTACAAAGCTTTCCTTTGTACGATAAATGCTACTATAATTATGTGAAGCAGTATGATTAGCTAAAACATGTCCACGATCAATAATTTCTTTATATGAATCATCCATTCCATCCTTATGATTCACAAAAAATGTAGCTTTGATGTTGTACTTATCTAAGATATTCAAAATTTTTTCAGTATGATGAGATGGACCATCATCAAAAGTTAAATAAGCAACTTTAACATTTGAAAGTGCTTGTTTATAATTTTTTTGTTTATTTTCCACTTCAACTTGTAAAGCTTCATTTTCTTTTATTAAATTTTCTTTAGAAGTCTTTATTTCGTTAATTTTATTAGTTAATCTTTTATTTTGAGATACAGCCATTATAATTCGTAGTTGACTAAAAACAGTGATAGATAGGGTTAATAATATAAAAGATAATAGCAATATTTTCTTTATGTCAAAGCTTGTACTCTTTTTACTCATAACGCATCCTCCTTAATATTTAATTTGAGCTCTTTGGAAGAGAATTGAGTTTATTTTCTAAGTCCACTTTAGATTGATTTAATTTAGTATTTTTAGCTTTTAAATCAGTAGTTTCACTTTCAAGTTTTTCTATTTCTGCTTTCAATTTATTATTTTCTTCATTATATTTCTTTACTTTAGAATTAGTAAGCGGAAATAATAATAACAGTATGGCACATAAAACAGCCACAATTATTCTTCTGCGTTTAGAAGATTTTTTCCGTCTAGATGCTCTGCGTGATGATACTTCTAACATAAATAACTCTCCTTTTAATTTATATATTTAAAATATTAAAAATAGTTAGTCAATATACTAATTTATTTCTTTAATTGTTTAATATTAGATAGATTTAATATAATTAATCACTTTATTTTATTAGCTTTAATCAACATTTAGTATAAAGAAATATTAATTATTATGGTTTACAAATTAGTTACAACCTCTTAAATTATTAATTTTATATTTTATATGAATTTGCATATGGAATTTTTGAAATAAAAGATTAAATTTTAGTATTATTTAATAAAAAAACATTCTATTGGTAATTATATCATAGAAAGTATGAAATTATGAATATATACATATAAAAGAAAAAGATAGCATCTGAAATGCTATCTTTTTTACTATTAATGTTCCTTTTCAAAGCTTCCACAATCTGTACATTCAACTGTCTTAGCTTGAGGTTCATGTTTAGTGATTTGAATTGTATCTAGTGTACAATAATTGTCATCTTTACAATGATACTTGCATTCAGTTACTATACATCCTATGCTTGAATTATGTTCCATAATAACAACTCCTTATAATTATAATAGTGTTTAAATTTTATTATTGATTTTCTTTTTCAAAACTTCCGCAATCTGTACATTTAACAGAATGAGCATTATTTTCATGTTTTATAACATCTATTTTGTCAAGTGTACAGTAGTCCTCTTGTTTATAGTGATACTTACATTCATTAACATTGCACATAATGCTTTCATTTTTCATAATTACACCCTCCTTTTAAATTCAATAATTGTCATGTTCATAATATAGTTTGTGTAATTAAAAAATTATTTATTCTTCTATCTTCTATTTAAATCTTTGTAAAATATATAATTGTAGCCATATACATTATTTTACATATCATAAAATAAGGATTAAATTCAAGGAAGGTGAATATATGGAGGTTTATCCTAAAAAGCTAAGTGAAGTAAAGGTTGGTACTATAGTGACAATCTCAGAAGTTTTGTCAGAAGGTTTATCAAAACAAAGACTGTTAGACTTAGGATTTGTTCCTAATACAGAATTATGTGTATTAAGAGAGGCACCTTTAGGTGAACCAACTGCTTATTTTATAAGGGATACATGTATAGCATTAAGGAGAGAAGAAGCTGATAATATATTAGTATATGAACAAGTGCTTTAGGAGGTCTGTTATGGGATTAACTTTTGATTCTACTAAAAAGAAAAATCTAAAAGATATTCAAATAATTGAGAAGAAAAAGGATAACCAAACTGTGATTGCCCTAGCAGGTAATCCCAATACAGGAAAAAGCACAGTTTTTAATGCACTAACAGGCCTTAAACAACATACAGGGAATTGGCCAGGAAAAACAGTAGTAAATTTTCAAGGAAGTTATAATTACAAAGATCAGGAATTTATTTTAGTAGATTTACCAGGAACTTATTCTCTTTTAGCCAGTTCTACAGAAGAAGAGGTTGCAAGGGATTATATTTGTTTTGGAGAAGCTGATTTAATTGTAGTAGTATTAGATGCAACCTGCATTGAAAGAAATTTAAACCTATTACTACAAATATTGGAAATTACTCCTAGAGTTTTAGTGTGTTTAAATCTTATGGATGAGGCAGAGAAGAAAAGTATAAAAATAAACATAGATGAATTGAGTAAAAAATTAAAAGTACCTATAGTACCTACTGCTGCCAGAAGTGGAGCAGGTATAAAAGATTTGAAAGAAGCTATATATGAAAATATATCTAAAGAAGAGTGGGGAGAAACTTTAAAAATAAATTATAGTGAAAGCATTAATGATGAAATAGAAAAATTATCCTCATTACTTAAGGAAAAATATAAAGGAATAAATCATAGATGGACTGCACTTAGATTATTAGATGGGGATGAAAGTATAAAAGAATCTATAAGAAAATACGTAAATGAAGATTTTATTATTGATGATAGGGAATTTGAAGATGAGATTAAAAGCTTTAGAGAAAAGGAAAACAATAAAGTGAGAGATATAATTGTGTCTGATATCTATAAACAATGTGAAGAAATAGTAAAAGATACTGTTGATAAAAATAAAAATAAAATATTGAAGCAGCAGAAAATAGATAGTATATTGACTTCTAAATCAATAGGGATACCTATAATGCTTTTAATGCTGACCTTGATTTTATGGATTACTATTGAAGGAGCAAATGTACCATCAGAATTATTAGCTAAGCTATTATTTTCTTTAGAAGATAAACTTATGAATTTACTTATTATGATAAAAGTACCATTATGGTTACGTAATATTTTAGTGCTGGGAATATATAAAACTTTAGCTTGGGTAATTTCAGTTATGCTTCCACCTATGGCTATATTTTTCCCGTTGTTTACCATATTGGAAGATAGCGGATATTTGCCTAGAGTATGTTTTAATTTAGATAAGGCTTTTAAAAAAGCTTGCTGCCATGGAAAACAGGTATTAACCATGTGTATGGGGTTGGGATGTAATGCGGCAGGAGTTATTGCCTGTAGAATTATTGATTCACCTAGAGAGAGATTAATAGCTATATTAACTAATAGCTTTGTCCCTTGTAATGGAAGGTTTCCAACCTTAATAGCATTGTCTATAATTTTTGTAGGAGGTACCTTTGCATCTGATAGAGCTAATTCTATAGTGGCAGCATTAATGGTAGTAGCTTTGGTGGTTTTAGGAGTAATAATTACATTAATAAGTTCTTTTATTTTGTCTAAAACTATATTAAAAGGAATGCCATCTTCATTTACTCTAGAACTTCCTCCTTATAGAAAACCTCAAATAGGGAGAGTAATATACACATCAATAATTGATAGAACTATATTTGTATTATTTAGAGCAATGGTGGTAGCAGCTCCAGCAGGACTGATAACTTATATATTAAGCAATGTAATGATTGGTGATATGAGCATAGTAGCACATATTGCGAATTTTTTACAACCATTTGGAAAACTTATAGGACTTGATGGTTATATATTAATGGCTTTTTTATTAGGACTTCCTGCAAATGAAATAGTACTTCCTATTCTTTTAATGGGATATTTATCAAATGGTGTTATGATTGAACATGATAGCATTGAACAGCTTAAAAATATATTAGTTAATAATGGATGGACATATTTAACATTATTAAATACTATGCTGTTCTCCCTACTACATTTTCCTTGTGGTACAACTATCTGGACTATTAAAAAGGAAACTGGCAGCAATAAATGGGCATTAGTATCATTTTTAATGCCTACAGCTGTTGCGATAGTGGTTTGCTTTATAACAACACTTATAAGTAAAATAATATTTTAAAGTAATAAATTATGAATATAAAATTTGTACAATTGATAATTGACAATTGTTGTGACTTCTCCTTTAAAGGAGAAGTTTTCAATTTTAAAGAATTTAAATATGTTATATTTCTAGATTATGCAATGAATATATACAAATAATAAATTAAAAGTAAATAAATATAATAAATTGATTATTTTATATTTATTTACTATAATGTAATAAAAAGTATATAAATAAATAAAATAGGGGAAAATATACATGAAAAATAAATCGTTAATATCATTAGCTTTATTCGGAACTTTAGTTCTTGCACAGAGTGAAGTTATTTTAGGAAATGAATTGGATAATGACTATGCAGATTATTCAAACAACGCAGTGAAAATTGAGAATTATTCGTCACCATGGTATAAAATTATATGGAAAATAGCTAAATATGGTTATAATAACTTAGATAACTTTATTTCTATCGATCCATCTTATGATGTTTCATCTTCATATGTAAAAGTTGGTTCCGGTTCAATAAAATTTAATAGATCTCCATATGGAGGAATAGCTGAACACACTTGTGGAGTTAGTAGCACATATAGTGAAATTGATGGTTGGGCAGAAAGAATTCCTTAAGTATTTTTGATAAAATAAACATATCAATGTATGACCCAGATAGATATCTTAAGAAAGAAGTAAGTGCAACATACCAACAACATGTAATAATGAAACCTACTAAAACTGGAAATTGGACTATTAGATATACAGAACCAGATAATAATACATGGTCATTGTGGTATATTTATGATACAAACGTATTAAGAAACAATAATTCAATATATGAATCATACTCAAATGGATCATTTATGGGTAAGACGAATACTTCATTATCTTATAAGACAGATAAGAAAATCTATGCTATACCTAGTGAAAATTTTAAGGAGAATTCAATTGAGTATAGTGAAATCAACATGCAACAATTATGCAATGAAATGTATGATGAAAATAACAATAGATATGTAAATAGCTTTAAAAATTTTAACATAAATGATGATATTTACTTTAAAGATGTGATAGAAGAAATTAATTATAATAGTAATGAAAATTCTACAAGTATTAAATTTAAATATAAAGATGAACTTATAACTTGGAAATTTAATGGTGATTTAACATCCAAATATTTTGAAGGTGATATATTAAGTTTAAGATTTAAAGTAGTCAAAGAATATGAAGATAATAAATTCACTTTTGAAAATATAAATTATATAGTAGAGAGTGATTCATTAGGATTAGATAATGTATATCCAGATATTGAAGAGTATTTGTATGAAGAATAAAGCATTTAAAATAATTATAGGGATTATTATATGGTTAATATTATTATTGATATGGAATTTTAGCGCAAATAAGATTTTTTATTATTTTTTATCTCATAAACACATACTTGTTTTTAATATTATACACATATTAGGGATGTTTGTAATATTAATTCCAATATCAATTATAGTTACATTTCGCATATTTAGAAAATTTGATAATCGATAGCTAATATTGCATTTGTCGAATTAATTAAAAACTATTTTGCTATATAAATTCCATAGAGTGTTTTAAAAATAATTGTTTGATATATTAAGATAAGACATTTTAAGAAAATAATAGATCTAAATATATAGGTCTATTATTTTTTGTCCAATTTATTAATTTTTAGCCTATACTAGGATATAATATATAGATAAACTACTCTAGATTTTAATATAGTTGAGAATTTTATGTGTTGATTTATGACCTTAAAAATTGACAATTATTGTTGAAATTAGTTTTATCAAACTAATTTCTTTAATTGATTTTTTTTACTACCCATGGGGAACAGCGCGAAGCCCTTTAGGGTTACCCTGGGGTGCAGTATAGTTCAAAACAATACTAGTAAATTTAACTAATGCTATGGAGAGACTCCATTTACTAGTGTTTTATTGTAGATGCGAACAGTGTTCGCCAGTTTTTTAATAGGTCTTGTGGTTTAATATTTATTCAATAATATATGGCGAACACTGTTCGCCGCTACTATTGTCAATTCTCAATTATATAAGTCTTAGGAAAGAAGGGGTTGGAAGTATGAATTATAGAGAAATATATAAATCATGGATAGAAAGCGATTACTTTGATGAAGCTACAAAGAAAGAACTTATAGATATAGAAAATAATGAAGGTGAAATAGAGGATAGATTTTATAAGAATTTAGAGTTTGGTACTGCTGGACTAAGAGGGAAGATTGGAGCAGGAACCAATAGGATGAATAAGTATATAATTGCAAGAGCCTCTCAGGGACTTGCAGATTATATAAATGAAGTGGAAGATAAATCATCAGATAAGTCAGTGGCAATAGCATATGATTGCAGACATTTTTCTGAAGAATTTGCAAAAACCACTGCCAGTGTTTTAGCTGCTAATAATATAAAGGCATATATTTTTGACTCTTTAAGACCTACACCAGAATTATCTTTTGCAGTGAGAGTCTTAGGATGTACTGCAGGAATTGTGGTAACAGCAAGTCATAACCCAAAAGAATATAATGGGTTTAAAGTTTATTGGAAAGATGGAGCACAAATATTATCTGATATAGCTGATGGAATACTAAATAAAATTAATCAAATAAATGATTTTAAATCTATTCCAAGTATGGAAATCGAAAAAGGAACAGAAGAAGGAATTATTGTATTTTTAGAGAGGAATATAGATGATTTATATCTTCAAAAAGTAAAATCATTATCTTTAAGTGAGGATATTGATAAAGATATAAATGTAGTTTATACACCATTAAATGGTACAGGAATGGTGTTTGTACCTAGAGTATTAAATGAAAGAGGATTTACCAATATTCATATAGTAAAAGAGCAGAAGGATCCAGATCCAGATTTTACTACTGTAGGATATCCTAATCCAGAGGATGTGAATGCTTTTAAACTTTCTATTGAACTTGGAAGAGAAGTTAATGCAGATTTATTGATGGCAACAGATCCTGATTGTGATAGAATAGCTATAATGGTTAAAGATAAAAATAATGAATATGAAGCTTTTAATGGAAATCAAAGTGGTGCCATATTAGTTAAATATATTCTTGAGGGAATGAAAAATAAAAATATACTTCCTTCTAATGGAGTTATAGTTAAATCTATTGTTACAGGAGACTTAGGTAAAGTTATAGCTGAAAGCTATGGTGTTCACACTGATGAAGCTCTTACAGGATTTAAAAATATCTGTGGAAAAATTAATGATTATGAAAAATATGGAAACTATCAATATATTTTAGGTTATGAAGAAAGTATAGGATATAATGTAGGAACATTTGTAAGAGATAAGGATGGAGTTACTGCGTCTATGCTTCTTTGTGAAGCTGCTGCTTACTATAAAAAAAGAGGAAAAACTTTAATTGATGTACTAAATGAGATTTATGAAGAATTTGGATACTATAGGGAAAAGCAAATTTCTCTTGTGCTTGAAGGAATAAGCGGACAGCAAAGAATAAAAAGAATGATGCAGCAATATAGACAAGAATATCCACATAGTATAAAAAATTTAAAATTAACTCACACAATAGATTATACTAAACCAGAAAAAACTAATATGCCATATTCAGATGTATTGAAATTTAAATTTGATGATGGTTCATGGTATGCAGTAAGACCTTCAGGTACAGAACCTAAAATAAAAATATACATTTATTCTAAAGGACATAGTTTAAAGGATGCAGAAGAGAAAATCAGTATAATAAAAGAAGTTGTTTTAGAAAAAATAAATTCTATAGAATAACTTTTAGACATAAAAAAAGCGTGATAAAAATCACGCTTTTTTAATAATGTCTGGGATTATTTGAAACTACTTCTATAGCTCTAAGAACAGTAGAAGTTATTGCAACCATTTCTCCATGGTTTATTTCTGTTTGTGCCTTTGTATATAGCTGACCTATTTCAGAAGCTACATAACGAGGCTTTACATAATTAAGTGAAAGTGCCATCATATCAGCTTTACACTTTTCACATTTACATATATCAGAATAACTTAGTAATAGTTTATCTAAAAGATTTTTCACTATTACTTCAGAGTAATTTAAAAATTCCCGTGACATATTAATTAATGTTTAGAAGGAATTAAAGTTCCATCTTTTTAACATCATCTGGTACTATTAAATCAGCTAATGTTGCCTTTTTAACATCTTCAACTGTAGCTTCAGGTCCTAATTCTCTCAATACAAGACCTTCTTTAGTAACTTCCATAACAGCCATTTCAGTGATGATTAAGTTAACTTGATGAGCAGCAGTTAATGGTAGTGTACATTTTTTAAGAATTTTAGGATTTCCTTTTGCAGTATGTTCCATAGCAACTATAACCTTTTTAGCTCCAACTACAAGGTCCATAGCTCCACCCATTCCAGGAACTTTTTTACCTGGTATCATCCAGTTTGCAAGGTTTCCTTCTTGGTCAACTTCTAATGCACCTAGTACAGTTGCATCAACATGTCCACCTCTTATTATTCCAAAAGATATTGAGCTGTCAAAGAATGCAGCACCAGGTAAAACGGTTACAAATTGACCGCCAGCATTTACTAGGTCTTTATCTTCTTTTCCTTCAGCAGGAGCAGGTCCAATTCCTACAAATCCATTTTCAGATTGTAATGTTACATCTATTCCATCTGGTATATAGTTAGCAACAAGAGTTGGAAGTCCTATGCCTAGGTTTACAACGTCTCCGTCATTTAATTCTTTAGCAACTCTTTTTGCGATTATTTCTCTCATCATATTTTTATCCATATTATTTGTCCTCCTTTACGATGTAGTCAACAAATATTGATGGTGTCATCACTAGGTTTGCATCTAATTCACCAGTTTTAACTAATTCTTCAGCTTCAACAATTACAATATCAGCAGCTGTAGCCATTAGTGGATTGAAGTTTCTTGTAGATTCATGGTAATATATGTTTCCTTTTTCATCAACTTTAGAACCAAATAATAATGCTACATCAGCTTTTAATGGAGTTTCAAGAAGATATTCAACACCATTAACAGTGATTTTTTCTTTTCCTTCTTCAACAACTGTTCCAATACCAGTTGGAGTTAAGAATCCACCAAGTCCAGCACCGCCACATCTAACTCTTTCAGCTAGTGTACCTTGAGGAACAAGTTCAACTTCCATTTCTTTCTCATTCATTTGTCTTCCTGTTTCAGGGTTTGTTCCAATGTGAGAAGCAATTGTCTTTTTAACTTGTTTATTAACTATTAATTTTCCAATTCCTCTATCTGGGAATCCAGTATCATTAGCTATGATAGTTAAATCTTTAACACCTTTTTCTACTAGCGCATCCACAAGTCTTTCAGGAGTTCCAACAGCTAAGAAACCACCAATCATTAGCGTCATTCCATCTTTTACATGTGCTAGAGCTTCTTCTACAGTAACAATTTTTTTCATATTTCTACCTCCATTGAATTAAACTTTCTTTAAAAATTCATCAAATAAAAAATTTGTAGAATATTAGAACTATATAAATATTCTACATAAAACAGTTAAATCCTCTTTTAATTTTAATGTTTTGTTAAAAAATTAATTATACTTATTTTTTAAAAGATTTTATTGTAAAAATTTTTAAAATTTGTAGAATAACTTTGCTATATTTATGAAAAAAATTTCTTGTTTAAGGTAAAATATAAGTATATGTACTATTGCATTATTTAATAGAGGATGTGAAGATATTGAGCTTAAGATTTATATTTGGAGGAGCGGGAAGTGGAAAAAGTTATCAATGCATGGAAGAAATAAAAAGAAAAAAAGAAAATGGAGCAGATAATTCTTTGATTTTGCTGGTACCAGAACAGCTTTCTTTTAGAGCAGAAAAATTATTAGTAGAAAAAATAGGTGCCACAGGAATAAATAATGTATATGTGCTTAGCTTTAAAAGAATGGCACATACAGTTTTTAGTGAGGTGGGAGGAATTACCCATGCTCATATGAGTTCTACAGGAAAAGCCATGATTATTGATAAAATCATGAAGGAAATACAGGAGGAACTAAAAATATTTTCTTTGGCTTCAAGGCAAAAGGGTTTTGTAGAAACTATTTCTGAAACAATAAATGAGTTTAAACGATATAATGTGTCTGTAGAAGTTTTAAATTCATTAAAAGAAAATATAACAGACAGTTCTTTAATTGCAGATAAACTTTCCGATATCTCTCTAATTTATGGTAAATATGAAGAAGTATTGAAAAGTGGATATTTTGACCCAGAAGATGATTTAACTATTCTCTACAACAAAATTGATAAAAGTGAGCTCTTTAAAGGAGCAGAAATATGGATAGATGAATTTTCAGGTTTTACTCCACAGCAGTATAAAATCATTGAAAAGCTTTTTAAAGTTTGTAAAAGAGTTAATATAACACTTCCATATGAAGGAAGTGTTGTTAAAGGTATAGTAGAAGGTGAAATAGATAGTACAGACGCCTTTTATACTGTATACTATACAGAAAAAACTATAGTGAAAATAGCTGGAGAAAATAATATTGGATATGATAAGCCTTTAATTTTAAAAGGCAATCCTAAAAATCAGTATAATTATAGATTTATCAATTCAGAGGAATTAGGATATTTGGAGAAAAATTATTTTTTACCAAATTCAAAACCCTATGAAGGTAATACAAAAGATATAAAAATTTTTAAAGCACTAAACACATATTCAGAAATTGAATATGTAGCTAGAGAAATATTGCAGCTTTGCAGAGAAAAAAATTATAGATTTAATGATATAGCTATAGTTGCTAGAGATTTAAATTCCTATGAAGAAATAGTTAAAGCTGTTTTTGATGAATATGAAATTCCATACTTTTTAGATAGAAAAAAAGATATAGATACTAATCCTGTTATTATACTAATAAAGTCTTCTCTTGAAATATTTACAAAAAATTTTAGTTATGAATCTGTATTTAGATACTTAAAAAGTGGACTTTTAGATTTGACTTATGATGAGATTGATATTTTGGAAAACTATGTGTTGGCTTATGGAATAAAAGGTAAGAAGAGATATATGAATGATGACTATTGGAAAGATGACACAGTAAAAGATATTAAGAATAAATTTATAAATCCACTTATTAATTTTAGAAATAAAATCACTAGTAAAAGTCAGGTTAAGGACATCTGTAAGGCAATATTTGAATTTTTAGAAGAAATTCAAATTCATGAAAAACTTACTATATGGATTGAAAACTTTAGAGAGGATAAGAATTTAATAGCAGTAAATGAATACAGTTCTATATGGAATTTATTAATTGAGCTTTTAGACCAATTTGTGGAAGTTTTAGGAGATGAAATATTACCATTAGATAAATTTATAGAGATTTTTTCTATGGGTATATCAACCCATGAGATAGGATTAATTCCTCCAGCACTAGATCAAGTTATAGTAGGTAATATAGATCGTATAAGAACTCATGAGATAAAAGCTCTATATGTTATAGGAGTTAATGATGGAGTGTTTCCTAAAATTATAAATGAAGAAGGAATTTTTACTGATATGGATAGGGCTGTGTTTGAAAGTAATGGTATTAAACTTGCTAATGACACTAAAGCACTAGCTTTTGCAGAGCAGTATTTAATATATTCCACTTTAACTGTACCTAGTGAAAAATTATGTCTTAGCTATCCTATTGCAAATTTTGAAGGGAAAACTCTTAGACCTTCTATAATTATACCTAGAATAAAGTCTATATTTAAGGATATTAAGGAAGAAAGCAATATAGCAGAATTGTGGGAAAATCATAATAGCATAGAAAAAGTGTCAGCAAAACTTCCTTCTTTTAATGAACTTATTATGGAAATAAGAAAGTTTATTGATAACAATGAAATTTCACCATTATGGGAAGAAATTTATAGATGGTTTATGGAAGATGAGCAGTTTAGAGAAAAAAGTAAAAGAATTTTTCAAGGTTTTTCCTATAAAAATATTATTAATGCTATTAATAGTGAGAAGATAAGAAAACTTTATGGGGGAAACAACTATTTTAGTGTTTCTAAAATAGAAAAATATGTTCAATGTCCTTTTGCTTATTTTATTCAGTATGGGTTAAAAGCAAAAGAAAGAAAAATATATAGTTTTTCAGCACCAGACTTAGGAACTTTTATGCATAGTGTATTAGATACTTTTTCAAAGAAAATAGAAAAAGATAATCTTAAGTGGAAAGAACTAACTAATGAATATTGTGAGAAAAATATAGAACATATTGTGGAACTTATGGTAAGTGAAGATAAAAGTTTTATTTTAAATAGTTCTGCTAGATATAAATATATAACTGAAAGATTAAAAAGAGTGTTAATTAGAGCTGTAATGGTAATTGTTGAGCAGCTTAGAGTAAGTGGATTTGAACCACAGGGATATGAAATTTCCTTTGGTCTTAAAGATACCGATTATCCTCCTATAGTACTTAAACTTTCAAGTGGAGAAACTGTAAGTCTTATGGGAAGAATAGATAGAATTGATAAACTTGTAACCAACAATGAAGTTTATTATAGAATTGTAGATTATAAGTCTGGTAATAAAGATTTTAAACTAAGTGATGTTTATTATGGGCTTCAAGTACAGCTTTTGACTTATCTTGATGCAATTTTAAGTAATGATGAGAAAAACAGTACATTTTCAAAACCAGCAGGAGTATTGTATTTTAAAATAGATGACCCTATTATTTCCATTAAAAAAGATTTAACTGATGAAGAAATAGAAGCAGAAATTTTAAAGGAATTAAAGATGAAAGGACTTCTAATTAAAGATATAGAAATTTTAAGGGAAATGGACAAAAGTATGGAAAATGACAGCAATTCTTCTGTAATACCAGCAGGAATTAAAAAGGACGGAGAGCTTACATCTGTGTCTTCTGTCATATCTTATGAAGGATTTAATGCACTTAGAAATCATGTGAAAGAAGAACTAGCTAAAAGCTGTGAAGAAATGCTAAGTGGAGAAATTGGCATCAAACCATATAAAAGAGGAGAAGAAAATCCCTGCAGTTTTTGTAAACTTTCTCCTATATGTCAATTTGATTTATCCTTTGAGGAAAATAAATTTAGGTTAATAAGGGAAAAGAAGGATAAAGAAATATTAGAAATACTAGAAAAGAAAGGAGATAGCAGTAATGGACAGTAAAGATGAAAAAAAAGTAAGCTGGACTAAAGAACAGTTAGCTGCAATCAATACAAGAGGTGCAAATTTATTAGTTGCAGCAGCAGCAGGCTCTGGAAAGACAGCAGTCTTAGTAGAGAGAATTATAAAGATGATAACAGATAGAGATAATCCAGTTGATATAGATAGACTTCTAGTTGTTACTTTTACTAATGCTGCTGCTTCTGAAATGAGGGAGAGAATAGGTGAAGCAATTTCAAAAGAAATTCATAACAATCCTAGTTCTAGAAATTTACAAAGACAATTGACACTTTTAAATAAAGCAAGCATTACAACTATACATTCTTTTTGCCTTGATGTAATAAAAACAAATTTTCATATGATAGATTTGGATCCATCCTTTAGAGTTGCAGATGAAACAGAAACAGTTCTTTTAAAGCAAGAAGCTTTAGATGAAGTTTTTGAAGAAATGTATGATAAAGATGACAAGTTATTTTTAAAACTAGTGGAATGTTATTGTAATAATAAAAATGACAGCCAGCTTTTTGATATGGTATTAAGTCTTTATAACTTTGCTATGAGCAGTCCTAATCCCATAGAGTGGCTTAAAGAAAAAGTTGAAGTATTTAATGTTGATGACAGTTTTTCTTTTAAGCACTCTAAATTAGGTCAATCATTGCTTAAAGATATAAAAATAGAACTGGAAAGTTCTTTAAGTTCTATGAATATCGCTAGGGAAATAGTGTGTAAAACACCTTCACTATTAAGCTATAAAGAAAATATCATTTTAGAATACGAAATGATTAAAAGTTTATACGAGAGTTCAAATTCCTTTGAAAATTTAGTTAAGGGATTTGAAAATATATCCTTTGGAAAGCTTGCTACAATAAGAGGATGTAAGGATAAAGCAGAACAAGAAGAGGTAAAAAAAATAAGAGATAATGCTAAGAAAAAGATAAATGAACTTTCAAATATGGTAGCTCAAGCTTCTTCAAAGAGGAGTATAGAAGATTTAAAATATTTATATCCTCTTATGGATAAACTTTCAGAACTGGTGGTTAAAATGAAGGAGGCTTACGATAAAAAGAAAAAAGAGAGAGCATTAATAGATTTTAATGACTTTGAACATTTTGCCTTAAATATTTTAACGGAAAAAAATCATGAAGGAAAAATAATTCCTTCTAAAGTTGCAGAGGAATTGAGAGAAAAATATGAAGAAATTCTAATTGATGAATATCAAGATTCTAACTATGTTCAAGAATATATTTTAACTACCATTTCTAGAACTCCTCTAGGGGAAAACAATATATTTATGGTAGGAGATGTAAAACAGAGTATATACAGGTTTAGAATGGCTAAACCAGAATTGTTTCTTCATAAGAAAAATACTTATAGTGAAGAAGATGATGGAGATGAAATCATAATAAAGTTATATAAAAACTTTAGAAGCAGAAAAGAAGTTATAGATGCTACCAACTTTATATTTAAAAATATAATGTCCAATAATGTTGGAGAACTTGAATATACAGAAGAAGAGGCTTTAAATTTAGGAGCAGATTATAAACCACTAGAAGAAGATGGGGTAGCAGGGGGACCTGTAGAAATAATGCTTTTTGAAAAAAACAGGGATATTGAAGAGATAGAAGAAGAGGATAGTGAACCATTAACTAGTATTCAAATAGAAGCTAGGGCAGTAGCAAACAAAATTAAAGAGCTTACTAATATAGAAAACAACTTTAAAGTTTTTGACAAAAATAATAAGGTCTATAGAAATGCAGAATATAAAGATATAGTAATACTACTTCGTGCAACTTCTGAATATGCACCAGTATTTAGTGAGGAACTTAAAAATTTAGGTATTCCAGTATATGCAGATACTTCAGAAGGATATTTTAATACCCTAGAAATTCAAATTATGATAAGTCTTCTTCAAATTATAGATAATCCAAGACAAGATATTCCATTATTAGCAGTACTTCGCTCACCAATAGGAGGATTTTCAGCAGAAGACTTAGTAGAAATAAGATTAAATAGTCCTGAAACTACAATTTATGAGGCTATGAATAATTATTTAGAGGATAAAGAAGAGTTAAGTCTTGCATTAAAGGTTGAAAATTTCTTAGAAAAGCTGGTTCAATGGAGAAATAAAGCTTTGATAACTCCTATTGATGAATTTATTTGGTATTTATATATGGATACAGGATATTATGGCTATGTAGGTGCCATGCCAGCAGGAATTCAAAGACAGGCAAATTTAAGAATTTTATTCCAGAGAGCAAGACAATATGAAGATACAAGTTACAAGGGGTTATTTAATTTTGTTAATTTTATCAATAAGTTAAAAGTAAGTAGTGGTGATTTAGGAAGTGCTAAGATAATAGGAGAAAATGAAAATGTAGTTAGAATTATGAGTATTCATAAAAGTAAGGGGTTAGAGTTTCCTATTGTATTTTTAAGTGCCATGGGTAAAAATTTTAATCGCATGGATAGCAGAAAAAAAGTGCTTTTCCATCATGATTTAGGTTTTGGACCAGAGCTTGTGAATGTAGAAAAAAGAATATCTTATTCTCCTACTGTAAAAGAAATATTGAAAAGTAAAATCAATATAGAAAGTCTTTCTGAGGAGATGAGGGTTTTATACGTTGGATTTACAAGAGCTAAAGAAAAATTGATATTAACAGGTACTTGTAAGGAATTTGATAAGACTATAGAAAACTGGACTTCTGTGGCAAGAAATAGTTCGGATAAGATTTTAGAAGGGTATTTATTAAAAGGAAATAGCTATTTAGACTGGATTATGCCTTGCATTATAAAACATAAAGATGGTAAGCCATTAAGGGATTATTTAAATCTCAATGAGGAATCAATAAGGCTCATAGATGATAATTCTAAGTGGATGGTAAAACTTATGAATTATAAGGATTTAGATATAGAAGAGAACATAGCTAAGTTAGAGACCATAGACATTAATGAAAAGTTAAAGGAATTAGAATTAAAAGAAATTAACCTTTATTATAGAGAAAAAATAGAAAAAAGGCTTAACTTTAAATATAAATACAGTGCTTCTACTAAGATGCCAACAGTGCTTACAGTATCAGAGTTAAAACGTATGTATAATCAAAATTTGGATGATGAATTTGTAAATACCAATTATATACCTAGAATTGTTAGAAAACCTATGTTTTTAGAGGAAAAGAGAGGTTTAACAGCTGCAGAAAAGGGAACAGCAATGCATAGTGTTCTTCAAAGGCTAGATCTTAATAATATTAATTCAAAGGAAGACATAATATCTCAAATTGAAAACATGGTTATGAAGGAATTAATAACAGAAGAACAGGCTAAATCCATTAGGTTAGAAAAAATAGTGAAATTTTTTAATACTAGTTTAGGTGAAAGAGTTTTAACAGCTCATAAGAAAAATAAAATTTATAGAGAAACTCCTTTTAGTATTGAAATAAGCAGTACAGAAATAGATGAGAGTTTAGATAAAAAACTTTATGAAAAAGAAAATATAATAGTTCAAGGTATAATAGATGGATACTTTGAAGAAGATGGAGAATTAGTATTATTTGATTATAAAACAGATTATGTACCTAATGGTGATACTAAAGCAATAGTAGAAAAATATAAAACTCAAATTGATTACTATACTAGGGCCCTAGAAAAAACATTAGGAAAAAAAGTTAAAGAAAGATATCTATACTTATTTTCTATAGATAGAGAAGTGGTGATTTAAGTTTATTTAGCTAAACAAATTATCAGTTGTAGGTAGATTGAATAATTGAAGTTTTTTGTTAATAATTTTATAATTTCCCCTTCCACAGTAATTAAAAAAGTCTTTAGAAATATATTTACAGTGGGAGGGAGATTTATGAAGAAAAAAAGTTTTCTTATATTATCATTGTTATTAATCATTGTTATTGCAGGAAATTTAAATTATATGAAGCTAGTAAAGGATAATAAAATAATGTCATATCATAATCATAAAATAAAATCAGAATCTAAAAACTATGGTTACAATAAATCTTATGAGCTAAGATGTAAGTGTGATGATAAAATATTAAAGGTGGATTTACATAACAAAAGATAGAAATTTTAAAATGTGATTATAAAATGTTTTTATAAAAATCGTGATTTTAGTCACGATTTTTTGTGGATGGAGTGAATTTATTGTATGAAAAATATTATCAATAAAATAAAAATTGCATAATAGGTGACTTTTCTGTTAAAATATTTTTATGAGACATATACTTCACTCCTGTTGTTAATATTTTTGTACAAATTAATTTATACAACAAAATGTGAAGTTTGTCTCTATTTTTTATAATTTATCCTAATTGTAAATATATGTTATGAAATTTTCTCAACTATAGTAAAATAGTACGAAAAAAGGAGCTACGCATTAGCATTTTTAAAATGCTAATGCGACAGCCCCTTCAAAAAGCTTTTAGCTATGAGTGTAAAAAACTTCTCTTTATATTAAAATAAGTATTAGGTTTGCCGACCAAAAAGAGCAGATAAAATAACCCTTTTAGGGGTAGATAGTAAAAATTTGCGGTTGGCAAACCGTTCAGAGTGTGAGTGGCTCAGTCAGTAACATGCCCTTATAGGGCTAAAGCAGACCACCCTTTTTACGGGTGGTCCTGATTTTCACATAAAATAACGTAATCTATTTATTATTATATTTAACTCATTAATCATATACTATAATTTTTATGTAAAAAATCTTTGTATTTACCATTATATTTAACTTCACCATTTTCCATATAAACCACTCTAAAATCATCTTTTATAAAGGTTCTTCTATGTGTAACTGAAATTACAGTTAAATTTGTATTTTTACATAAATTTTCTATGGTATCAAGGATTTTGTGCTCTGCTTCCAAATCTAAACTTGCACTGACTTCATCTAAGAGCAGTATTTTGGGTTTTCTAAGAATAGCCATAGATAGTGCCAATCTTTGTCTTTCTCCTCCTGATAAATTTACTCCATTTTCACTTAAATCGGTATCTAGACCTTTCGGTAATTTATTAATAACATCTGTTAATTCAGCTATCTTTATTGCTTTAAGCATGTCTTCCTCTGTAGCTTTTGGATTTGATAGAGATAAATTATATCTTAAGGAACCTTTTAATAAATTAATATTTTGAGATACTAATGCAATATTACTTCTTAAATAATCTAGTGGATAGCTATTTATATCTTTAGAACCAATAATTATGGAATTAGTTGGAGCTTTATAGAAACCTAATAATAAATCTAACAATGTAGATTTTCCACATCCGCTATCACCCATAATAGTTACAAATTCTCCACTTTTAATTGAAAATGAAATATTTTTTAATATATCCCTATGGTTATCATAAGAAAATTTAAGATTATTAAAGGTTATGTCTTCTAAAACTTCCTCATCAGGATTACTATTTGAAGAGTTTGTGTACTCATCATCCATAGATAAAAATTGAAAATTTTTATCTTGTACCCCCAATTGTTTTTGTATATATACATTACTTGATGAAAGCACGTTAAATAGTCCAAATAATCTAGGTAAATAAGCTGTAAAGGCTATAAGTTCACCTATGGTTATATTATTGTTTATTACTTGAACTGAACACATAATAAAAGCAATAGCTGTAAATAAAGCACCAACTAATTCTTTAGAAATTGTTAAAGATAAGGTTTCAACTATGACTCCTTTTCCAAATATTTTTAAGTTTTTAGCATTTATAGTATTTATTTCATCTATTCTTTGTCTTTGTGAGCATTGAGACTTGATAAGCTTTACAAATTTAAAAGACTCCGTAATTTTTGAGTTTATTTCTGAATCATAATCTACAATTTCACTAGCTAAATTTTGAGCTTTTTTACCTAAAATAAAAGAAGGTAATATAGCCATTGGACAAGATAAAATCATTACTATAGTTGTTATTGGACTTATTCTATATAATAATATCAATATAATGATAATCATTATGCTACTAGATATAGCCATAGGTAGATCATGCAGCCAAAAGTAAAAAAAGTTACTAGTATCTACTCCTAAATAAGAAGCCAATTTACCTGAGTCATTATCCTTAAAAAATTTCATAGGCTGATTAAGAAGTTTGGAAAAAATTTTGCTCTTTATTTTAAAAGAAAGTTCTTTAACTTTTACCCATACAACATATGTAAAATATGTATTTATGCTAGTTGATAAAAAAGGTATCAACACCATTATTCCTGTAGCAATATATATAGATTTAAGATTTTTTGCTGGTATATAAACATCAACTATACTTTGAAAAAGCTTTGGTGGAATAATGGCCAGTATATCTGATAAAAATAACAGCACTAAAGACAATATAAAGTAAAGATAATATTTGCTTTCATCTCTTATAATTTTTTTTACAAGCTTTGTGTCCATAAATTTACTCCTTAAAAACTTTTAGTAATTTCATATCATCTATAAACTCATTTACATCATTTACTATTATATTTTTATTATTTTTTCCATATTTCAAACATAATTTATCTATTATCGTGCCATAATTATTGTCGGTAATTATTAAAGTGAAAATTTCACTACTAATTGGATTTAATTTAAAAAGTTTTTCATCATCTATTCCAGTAATAATAATTTCATCATCATTTTGATACCATATTATAGATTTATTTACACACAAATTCATTTAAATCACCTCTTTATAAACTATTTTTATATTTATTGATAGTTTTTACACTTTGGCAAAATGACTTATCAACCTTAAATAAATTATTTGAATTTATTATATTACGAGCAATACACATACTACATTTGCCATTATAATCACATGACTTGCACTCATAAAAAAATCCTCTTCTAATCCAGAAAAAGTTTTAATTATTGTTGATTTGCTCCATATATTATAAAACTTATCATTCCGGATATTTCCAATGCTAAAATCCATTAATCCACATAATTTAATATCGCCATTATAGTCAATAGTAGCTATTTTTTTCCAATCAGACATAAAACACTTCGTTCCTCACTTGTACTAGGAGCATTTGAAAAGTTATTTAATATACTAGGATTTAATTTAATAAACTTTTCAAATTCCTTAGGTGTAATAGTTAAATCATTATAGTTTTCGCATGGAAATAAAATATTGAAAGCAATATTATTCTCATTGATTCCTAAAGATTTTAGATAATTAAGCATTTGAGGACTATCACAAGTAATAGCAGTACTTGGTATATCAGCAAAGGCAATTACAGGCACTGTAAGAACTTCAATTACTGGCTTAGTCTACATATTTTCACCCCCCCAAAAAAAAGTTGCGGCAGCATTAGATTTTTTAATTTCTAATCTAAGCTGCTATTCTTTAAGCTTTATAATAATATCCTATCTTCTTTAAAAAATTATTAAAAATGTAATAGACTAATTAATTAAAAAAGGTAGGTTATTAACTCATATGAGATATATTTTGTTATATAATTTATATTTAGCGTAAAATATTTTTACATAAAAGTCAATATATAACTGTAAGATAATTATTATAATGTAAAAATATATATGATTATATAAATAAATGTATATTTGCAGTATAATTACATAAAATTTGTGCAAGAATATAGCGAACATTATCTATTTATAATTAATTGGTAATAATGAACAAGTAATAAAATTAAATATGCTTTTACTCATAAAATCTCCCCTTTATAATACCCTTATCTTAAAATATCCTTAAAATTTTTTACTTATAAATAATTAGTATAGTTAGTCCAATTTTTCACCAGAAATATCCTTAAAGTTTTTTTCTTCAATTAAAATTTTCATATAAACATCATCCTATATATTTTCAAATTAAAATTTTGTTTTTTTAAACTTTTATCTATAAAATAACCAACGACAAATGCGATGGTTAAATATACTATTGTATTTGTAAGAATATAATAAATACAATTAATCTCCACTATACCTCAGAGGTTTAAATAAAAAGCAGTTATAAATTAAAAATTTGTAATTACTTTGCTTTTATTTTAAATTTATAATTTTGTTTCAAACCCCAGGGGTGAAAAATCATAACTATCAATTTTTAATTGAAAAAGAGAGTTCAACGAACTCTTTTTAAATAGTATGTACAATATTAATTTGATAAATAAAAAATGGATGTTAAAATTTAATTATAATAATTGAATGTTAAAATAAAATTTATTGATTAGGAGGCGGTTTATATGAAAATATTGCATACTGGGGATTGGCATATTGGAAAATTAGTTCATGGATATCATATGACTGAGGATCAAGATTATGCATTAAATTCATTATGTGATGTTATAAAAGAGGAAAAACCAGATGTTTTAGTTATTGCTGGAGACATATATGATAGATCAAATCCTCCTGTAGAAGCAGTAGCACTTTTGAATAAATATTTAAATAGAATTCTTATAGAGTTAGAAACACCTATTATTGCAATTGCAGGAAATCATGATAGTGCAGATAGACTTCATTTTGGAAGTGATATATTTTCTAAGAATGGATTATATATAGAAGGTGTATTTAAAAAAGATATAAAAAAAGTAACTTTAAAAGATAAATATGGTCCTGTAAATTTTTATTTGCTTCCATTTGTTGAACCAGCCATGGTTAGGGAAGTTTTTCAAGTAGATGTAAGAAATTATGAAGATGCAGCAAAAGTTATTTTAGATTATATAAAAGAAAATATGAATAGTGAAGAAAGAAATGTGTTAGTTGCTCATGGATATGTTACGGGGATAAATGAACCAGAAACCTGTGAATCAGAGAGGGCTTTATCTATAGGAGGAACAGATTACATAAAAGCTGAAATCTTTGAGGATTTTCATTATATAGCATTAGGCCATTTACATAAATGCCAAAAAGTTAGTCATGATAAAATTAGATATTCTGGATCTCTTTTAAAATATTCTTTTTCTGAAAGCAATCATAAAAAATCTGTTACTATGGTTAATTTAAATGACAAAGGTGAAGTGGAGATAAACTTAGTACCATTAAAAACCTTAAGAGATATGAGAAAGATAAAGGGGAATTTAGAAAATCTTTTAGATATGGAAGTATATAAAGATACTAATGTAGAAGATTATATTCATGCTATACTGACAGATGAAGGTGAACTTTTAGAACCTATGAGAAAATTAAAATCTATTTATCCAAACATTATGTCATTAGAGAGGGAAAATAGAATAAATAGATTTGGTGATGTTAAAACTTCTGCAGGAAAAGGAGCAAAATATAAATCTAAAATAGAGTTATTTGAAGAATTTTATGTTTCTATAACAGGAAAAGAATTTACTGAAGAAAAAAGAAAAATTATGTCATCTGTTATAGAGGAAGTTCAAAGAGAAGAGAGGGGGAATTAGTATGAAGCCAATAAAACTTACCTTAAATGCCTTTGGACCTTATAGAAATAAAACTACCATAGATTTTACTTTACTTGAAAACAGAAATATATTTTTAATTACAGGCAACACTGGAGCTGGGAAGACAACAATTTTTGATGGAATAAATTTTGCACTTTATGGAGATGCCAGTGGATCAGAAAGAGATGGAAAAAGTCTTAGAAGTGATTTTGCAGATATAGATGAACTTACATATGTAGAATTAGAATTTAAACTTAGGAATAATATATACTTTTTAAGAAGAGTTCCACCTCAAATTACAAAAAAGAAAAGAGGAGAGGGCACAACAGAATTTAAAGGAGAAGCAGAATTAAAATCTTTAACTGATGATAAATTTGGAATTGTTACTGGTCTTGAAAAGGTCACTAAAAAAGTAGAAGAGCTTTTAGGGATTAATAACAAACAATTTAAACAAATAATTATGATACCTCAAGGAGAGTTTAGAAGACTATTAACTGCTGATAGTAAGGAAAGAGGAGATATACTTCAAAAGATTTTTAGAACAGAGAGTTATAGGAGCATACAAGAAAAGCTTAAAAGAAAAGTTCAAGATATAAGTAAAACTGCGTCTATAGCTAATGAAAGAAGAAATGTATATATAAATAATATAGATACTTATAATAATTTAACTTTAAAAGAACTTATATTAGAAAAAAATCCTAATGTGGATAAAGTGGAAGAAGAGTTAATAGCATTATTAAATGAGGACAAAAATTTAGAGAAAAATACTTTAAAATCTATTAAGGCAATTGAAGAAAAAATAAATGAAAAATCTAGAGAAATAGATAGGGCTGAAGAGGTAAATAAAAGAATAAAGGAAAAAGAAGAAATAACTTTAAAAAAAATTCAGCTGGAAAAAGAAAAAGAGAACTATGAAAAGCTTGAAATAGTCTTAAACAAAGCAAGAAATGCAGAAAATATTAAACCTATAGAAGAAAACTATATTCAAAGAAAACATAGTGTAAATTTTAAAATAAAAGAAATAAACAATTTAGAAAATACCTTAATAGAAAATGAAAAACAGTTAAAAATCTATGAAGAGGAGTACAATTTTGAAAAATCTAGAGAAAAAGAGAGAAATTATCTTATAGAATATAGTACAAAACTTAAATCTTATGTTGATAAAGTAAAAAAAATAGATGAGTATAAGGGTTCTATAAACCTATTAACTTCTACGTTAAATAATATAGAAGGAGAATTAGAAAAGTCTAATAAAAAGTTAGAGAAAATTAAAATAGATGAAGTAAATATAAGAAAAAAAATAGAAGAAGGGACAGATGCTTCTATTGAAATTGCAACTATAAGCTCTTTGTTAAAAGAAAAGGAAGCAATTAGAAAAAAATTATTAAAACTTCATGATGATAACAAAGAAATATTAGGTTATGGTGAAAAACTTAAAGAAATTAAAGGTGAGCATGATACAGTAGAAAGAGAAACTAAAATTGCTAAAGAAAACTTAGATATGCTGCAGGAAAGATTCTTAAAAGGACAGGCATCTATAATGGCCATGGCATTAGAAGAGGGAGAAGAATGTCCAGTTTGTGGCAGTACACATCATCCTAAAAAAATTACTACAAATGTAACCATACCTAGAGAAGAAGAGATAAACAAAGCTAAAGATTATTTTGAAAAACTTGATATAAATTATAGAAAAGTACTGGAAGAATATAATAAATTAAATGAGAAGATTACACTTAAAAAAGAAGAAATAGAAAAGAAAAAACATGAAATGCTAGAAGAAAAAATAGCAGATTTTGGAGATATAGTAGGTGTTGAACTCACAAAAATGATAATTGATAAAGGAAAGTCTGTAAAGCTTGAAATAGATAAACTAAGCAAAAGATGCAAAGAGCTGGAAATTAAGTCAGAAGGATTAGATAAACTAAAAGCAGAGGAAAAAAAATTTATTGAAGAAAAAGAACAATTAGAGAAGACTGTAAAAGCCTTAGATGAAAAGAAAATAACAAATTATGGAGAAAATGAAAAAATTAAAGGTAAATTAAAGGAAATTTTAAACGAAGTACCTAGTGAAATACAAAGTGAAGATGCATTAAATACTGTTATTAATGAAACACAAAACAAATTTTCAGAGCTTAAAAAATCCTTTGAAGAAGCAGAAAAAAATTATAATAAATATAGAACTGAATATGAAAAACTTAAAACTTCAAAAGATGAAAAAATAAAAATACTAGAGGAAGAAAAAAAATCCTTAGAAAAAAGTTATGATAAGTACTTACAAAGTATATTAAAAAGTGGATTTAAATCTATAGATGAATATAAAAATTGTAAGAAAAGCGATGAAGAAATAACAAGTCTAGATAAGGATATTCAAAATTATAAGCAAGAGTTAAAATCTATAATAGACAGATATGAAATTATAATTTTGCAAACTAAAGAATTAGAAATTATAAATATTGCAGAATTAATAAAAGAACTAGAGTTATTTAAGATGGAAAAAGAAAAAATTGAAGAGGAAAGAAATAAAATATTTGCTAGAATTAAAAATAATAGTGAAGTTCTAGAAAATATAAGAAAGATAAATAGTGAGCTAAAAGATTTTGAAGAAAAATATAAAATTATAGCAGATTTGTCTAATGCAGCAAATGGTTTTACAAATATTAAAACTACTTTTGAAAGATATGTGCTTGCTTCTTTTTTTGAAGAAATCATAGAAGCAGCAAATATTAGATTAAGAAAAATGACCTCTAATAGATATGAATTAAATAGAACGGATGAAGGAAAAATTGCCAGCAGTCAAAGTGGACTTGATATAGAAGTTTTTGATAACTATACAGGAAAGGCTAGACCAGCAAAAACATTATCTGGAGGAGAAGGGTTTAAAGCATCTCTAGCTTTAGCCTTAGGACTTGCAGATGTGGTTGAGAGCAATGCTGGAGGAGTAAATATAGATACTATGTTTATAGATGAAGGTTTTGGTACATTGGACCCAGAATCATTAGATGTTTCTATAAACTGTCTATTAGAAATTCAAAATGAAGGAAAGCTAGTAGGAATAATATCTCACGTACCAGAGTTAAAAGAAAGACTAGAGTGTAGATTAGAAGTTATAGCTACACCAAAGGGAAGCAATGTAAAATTTAATATAAAATAAATTTAGCAGAAAAACACTGTAGATATTATTAGATTTTTATACTATCTATAGTGTTTTTCTGTTGTTATAAACTTTTATTAATAAACTTTTCACATATAAAAAGCATTTTTTATTAAAGTTTGGTAAATTTCTATACGATTATTTAATTATACAATAATAAAATTGCAATTTTTAATTTATATAGACTTTATATGTGTTTTAAATTTAACTGTAAAGTCTAAGGGTATTTCTAATATGTATACAAAAACACTGATTATTAAGATGTCTTTTTATAAAATAAGTTTTTAAAGCTTTAGGAACTGCTAAATTTTTATGGTATATAGGGGGAGAAAAAATGAAAATTACCAAAGGTAAAAAAGGTACAGTTACAAAAAGAGTTGTATCAGCTACAATGGCAGTATCCCTTTCAGTAGGAGTATTAATTGCAGGTATGAGTCCTGCAGAAGTAAAAGCAGTACAGCTAAAAAATTCGGAAAATATTGAAAAATTCTTGAGTTCAACAGGAAAGCGTAATGTTATGTATTATGGAGACTGGTCTATTTGGGGAGGGGAAGGAAACTTTTATCCTAAAGATATTCCAGCAGATCAAATAACACATTTAAATTTTGCATTTTTGGATTTTGATGCAGAAGGAAATTTAATATTTACAGATATAGATGCTGCAACAGGTTCTCCAGTTGGGGAGTCAAATGTTCAATGGGGAGATGCAAATGCAGGTATATTACCAGCATTACAAGAACTAAGAGCAAAGAATCCCAATTTAAAAATAGGAGTATCCTTAGGAGGATGGTCTAAATCAGGAGATTTTTCAGTTGTAACAGCAAATCCACAAAAACGTGCAAAATTTGTAGAAAACGTTATAAAGTTTATTGAATATACAAATATGGACTTTGTAGATGTTGATTGGGAGTATCCAGGCTCAGTACGTCAACCAGATTTAGTTGATAATAAAAATGATGAAGGTACGCCTAATGCTGTGCCACAGGATAAAGAAAATTATATATTATTATTACAAGATTTACGTAATGCTCTAAATAAGCAAGGTGAGAAATTAGATAAACAATATGAGTTATCAGTAGCATTGCCAGCTCCAAAGGCAACTCTTGATCTTGGAATTGACATTGATGCTTTATTCAATATTGTTGATTTTGCTAATATTATGACTTACGACCTAAGAGGTGCTTGGGATGACACAAGTGGTCACCTAACTGGATTATATTCAAATCCAAATGATCCACTTGCAGGAAAAGGATTAAGTGTTGATGAAAGTGTTAACTATTTAATTAGCAAAGGTGCAGAGCCAGAAAAAATAGTTGTTGGTGCAGCATTCTATACTCGTGGATGGGAGAAGGTAAGTAAAGGACCAGATCCTAAGACACCAGGCTTATACGGCGAAGCATCTATAGTAGGAACTGATGCAGATCAATCTCCAAGCCGTGGAGCACAAAATGAAACACCATTAGTATCAGGAGACAGAGGACGTCGTGGCGGAGTATGGGCACATCGTAGCCTTGATAAATTAAAAGCAAAATACCCAGGACTTAAAGAATACTGGGATGATATAGCTAAAGCACCATATCTTTATGATGAAAACTCAGGAGCCTTCTTTACTTATGATAACGTACGTTCAATTACAGAAAAAGCAAATTATGTTAATAAAAATAATTTAGGTGGAATGATATCATGGATGGCATCACAAGATGCTCCAACAAATTCTAGTAAACGAGATGAATTAACAAAAACCCTAAAAAAAGGTCTTTTTGGTGATGATAAATTACCAACTTATGAAATAAAATATGCAGACTTAGATATAATGGCAACAATAAAACCATACAAAGAGTCATGGGGCTCAAGTGGTGGATATGAAATAACTATTAAAAATAATGAAGTAGCAAATGAATCTGGGCAAACATTAAAGGCTGTGGAAAGATTAGCAGAGACAATTAAGCTTCCTAAACTATATATTAAGAATAATGGTGGAAACTTAACTGCAGGTGATTATAAAGCAGGTACAGTAACAAACAAAGATGGCTATACAATAGTAGACCTTAAAGGTGTATGGGATGGTAAAATGATAAATCAAGGTGCAAGCTATAGTTTTAGGCTAAAATCTACTGTAGCACCTGAAGATATTTCAGCTATTGAAAGTATAGAAATTGCTCAACGTATTACACCAGATGGAGCGGAAATTGTAAGACAAACTATTTTTGGAGAGGCAACAGCACCTTCTGAGGTAAATACTAAACCAGTATTAAATGGAATATCAAATAAAACAATAACTGTTGGTGATAACTTTGATCCAATGGCTGGTGTAACAGCTTATGATAAAGAAGATGGAGATTTAACAGGTAAAATCCTAGTAAAAGGAACTGTTGATACAACAAAGGTTGGGACTTACAAATTAGTATATAGCGTTACTGATAGCAAAAATGAAACTACTATAAAAGAATGTACAATAACAGTAAAAGCAAAAGAGGTAAATACTGAGCCAGTATTAAATGGAATATCAAATAAAACAATAACTGTTGGTGATAACTTTGATCCAATGGCTGGTGTAACAGCTTA